>CAYOFJ010000007.1:0-20768 GCA_964403065.1 uncultured Halanaerobiaceae bacterium
CTTCAAAAACTTCCAAAAAAGTCAGAAAAATGATGCGGGAAGCCGTTGCAAATGGTACGGGGGAAGAAGCTCAAATAGAGGGATATAACATAGCAGGTAAAACTGGGACTTCACGTTTATATGGTGAGGAAGAGATCTATAATACTTCTTTTTTGGGTTTGGTACCAGGAGATGATCCGGAAATTGCTGTAGTTGTAGCTCTTTATGAATTGAAGGGGGAGGATTATTTTGCCAGTGAAAATGCCGTTCCTGTTTTTAAAAATTTAGTTAGAAATATTATAAGATATAAAGATATACCACCAACAGAAGGCGAAATCGATTTAATTCAAAAGAGTGAGCAAGAATTACAGAACATAAAAATAAATGATTATACAGGAAATGAAGCAGAGAAAACAGCAAGGCTATTGAGAAATAAGGGATTAAATGTTAAACTATTAGGAGAGGGAGAAAGAATTCTGGAACAAAGACCATTGTCTGAGACTAAAATTTCAGAAGATAGCACAGTATATTTAATACTTGAAGAAGATTATAAAGATAAAAGTACGATTGTACCTGATTTTAGAGGGTTAACTCCTCGGGAAGCAGAGGAGCTAGCCTGGCGGCATGGTTTGAAGATTGATGGTATTGTGTCTGGGGAAGTTACTTATCAGCATCCAGTTCCAGGAGATATGGTAGAATATTTTTCCAGAATTGAATTGGAATGATATTGGAGGTAAAGATTTAAAATTGAAGGCGAAAAAATTATTTAAAAAAATGGGCTGGAAAAATTTTATAGGTTCTGGAAGCCAGGAAATCACTCATATCACTCAGGATTCCAGAAAAGCTGGAAATAACAGTGTATTTTTAGCTCGTAAAGGATTTAAGTCAGATGGACATAAATTTATCAGTGAAGCTTATGAAAAAGGGACTAGAGTTTTTATAGTTGAAAAATTTCCGGAGGAATTACAACCGGATGCTACATACATAAAAGTTGAAAATTCGAATTCAGTTTTAGCTCCAGTTTCTGCGGAAATTTATGATCACCCTCAAAAAGAATTGAAATTATATGGTGTGACGGGAACTAATGGAAAAACCACGACCTGCTTTATTTTATACGACTTACTAAATAAAATTGGCATAAAAACAGGATTGCTTGGAACTATTAAAGTTGATCTTGGAAATAAAGAAATTAAACCGGATCGTACGACCCCGGAAGCCAGTGAAATATACAGGTATCTAGCATGTATGAGAGATAATAATTGTGAGAGAGTTGTTATGGAGGTTTCTTCTCATGCATTAAAACTTAATAGGGTAGAGTGTTTAACCTTTGATTCTGTTATTTTTACCAATATTTCTCAGGACCATCTGGATTTTCATGAAGATATGAGTGACTATTTAAACACCAAACTTTCTTTATTTAATCTGCTTGCGGAAAATGATGGTAAAGCTTTGTTTAATAAAGATGATGATTTGATCCGCGATGCAGTGGAGGAATCTGAAAATTGGTTATATTCTTTTTCACTTGATTGTGAAAGTGATTTTGAGGCCAAAAATATTCAGCTTTATTCAGATCAAGGTTTGTTTGAATTGAATGAAGAAGAGTATAAATTTCCCATGCCTGGTAGATATAATATATATAATGCTGTGTCAGCATTAGGAGCATTATTGGTGGAAAATTTTGATAGTAATGTTTTGAGCAGACAGTTGGCTGATTTTTCCGGAGTGCCTGGTAGGTTAGAAAAAATTGATAACAGCAGAGAATTTTCTGTTTTTATAGATTATGCTCATACTCCAGCTGGAATCGAGAATGTTTTAACTTCTATTAGAGAATTACAATATAATAACTTAAAAGTAGTGTTTGGCTGTGGTGGAGATAGAGATATAGATAAACGACCAAAAATGGGGAGAGTTGCACTTAGATTTGCTGATGAAGTTATTATAACTACTGATAATCCTCGTTCGGAAAAACCGGAAGATATAATTGATGATATTATTTCTGATATTAATTTCAGTAAATATAATACCCACTGGGAAATTGTAGTTGAACGCGAAGATGCTATATTTAAAGCTATTTCCAGGGCGGAGCCAAATGATATTATTATAATTTTTGGCAAGGGTCATGAAACTACCCAGGATTTTGGAGACAGAGTGATTGAATTTGATGATCGAAAAAAAGCAAAAGATGCTATTAATGCGAGAAACTAGAGGTGGAGAATAGTGCTTTCTTTAACTTTAAAAGAGATCAAAGAAGCTGTAAATGGTAAAATTGTCCAGGGTAATCCCTCAAAAAGTTTTAATAATATCACAATAGATAGCAGGCGGGTTAAACCTGGTGATATTTTTGTCGCTATAATTGGAGAAAATAATGATGGGCATGAGTTTATACCGCAGGCAGTTGAAAAGGGGGCGGAATTAATTATTACTTCTCGCTCTCTAGAACCGTATTCTAATTTAGCTATTTTACAGGTTAAAGATACTACCAGGGCCCTGCAAAATTTATCTTCTTATAATCTTGCCCAAATTGAAGACATAAATGTAATAGGTGTGACGGGTAGTGCCGGGAAGACGACAACTAAAGATATGGTGTTTAGTGTTATTAGCACAAAAAATAGAGCTTTAAAATCTCCTGAAAATTATAATAATGAATATGGTTTGCCTTTGAGCTTATTAGAGCTGGAAGGGGATGAAGATGTGGCTGTTTTAGAAATGGCCACAAGAAATAAAGGTGATATCAAACTATTGACAGAAATTGCTCCTCCTCAAATAGGGATTTTAACCAATATCGGTGCTGCCCATTTGGAAAATTTTCAGAGTGTAGAAAACGTCGCAGAGGCAAAAAAAGAGTTATTAGAGGGGTTAACAGGTCCAAAAGTAGCAATAATAAATAATGACGATAAACAGGTGAAAAAAGTTAGTGAAGAAGTCGAAGGGTTGAACTTAATAGCGGTTAGTTTGGAAGATGATAAAGCAGACTACTATGCTTTCCAAATCAAAGTTTCTCCTAATGGAAAAGAAAGTAGATTTAAAGTGAAAGAAAAAAAGAGTAAAGAAATTAAAAATGTAAAATTAAATCGGTCCGGGGAGCATAATATTTATAATGCGTTATTTGCTATTGCGGGAGCCAGATATTTAAATATGGATTGGGAAAATATTAAAGAAGGTTTAAGTGAGGTAGATGTTACAGAATTACGACAGGAAATTAGAAAGTATAGAGGGACGAAGATTATAAATGATACCTATAATGCTAATCCTCTTTCTATGAGAGCTGCTATTGATTTTTTAACAGATATAAAGGGAGAGAGGAAAATAACAGTCCTGGGGCCTATGCTGGAATTAGGAGGTTTTGAAAGAGTAGCTCATTTAGAATTGGGTAAATATATATATGAAAATAATATAGATGTTTTAGTTACCGTGGGTGAAACTGCAAAGACTATTGCTGAAGGAGCAATTAACGAAGGGATGCCCCGCCAAAAAGTGTATGTATTTTCAGATCGAGATGAGGCTGCTGTTTTATTAAGAAAAATTCAAAAAGAGGATGATGTTATATTAGTTAAAGGTTCTAGATCAATGAAGATGGAAGAAATAGTGGAACTTTTGTTGGAACAGAGGGATTGATAAATGTTTGATTTAATAGCTAATTTTATGCTGGCAATAATTATAATACTTTTATTAATGCCTTACTTAATATCATACTTAAATAAATTAAATTTTGGTCAGAAGATAAGAAAGCTTGGTCCATCCTCCCATCAAAAAAAAGAAGGCATACCTACCATGGGAGGAGTAATTTTTCTGCCTATAATTATTCTTACATCTTTATTACTGGTAAATTTCAATAATTATTATAGTCTGAGTTTATTTGTGATCTTTATTAATTGGAGTATTGGAGTAATAGATGATTTACTTATAATAAAAAACTCTTCCTCTGAAGGTGTAAATGGTTGGTTGAAGTTATTTTTCCAGGCAGTTTCCGGAGTTATATTGGGAGTATTTATATATTATAGTGGTATAGGGAGAGAAATTTTCATTCCCTTCATTGAGACAAATTTTGATTTTGGCTTTGCGGCAGTACCCTTCTCAGCTATAGTAATGATGGCTACCACCAATTCCGTAAATTTAAGTGATGGGCTGGATGGATTAGCCGGAGGACTAACATTTTTATGTTTATTGTTTTTTCTGCCGATTTTACTGGGAGATGGACATCTCCGGATGGCGGCTTTATCGCTGCAGGGAGCAGGTGTTATGCTGGGATTTTTATGGTATAATTTTCATCCGGCTCAGATTTTTATGGGTGATGCAGGTTCTCTTATGATGGGAGCATTAATTGCAGTAGTTGCTTTAATTTCTGGTAATGGTTTATTATTAATTTTTCTCGGTGGTATTTTTGTTTTAGAGGCATTATCAGTCATTATACAGGTAACTTATTTTAAATTTACGGACGGAAAAAGAATTTTTAAGATGACACCATTACATCACCATTTTGAATTATCGGGATGGAACGAAACAAAAGTGACTTTTCGATTTTATATCATCCAAATAGTATTTGGTATAGTTGCACTTATAATTGGAAGTATTTAATATTTTAGATTAATTTTTAATGAGCCTATAATGTTTTTAACATAAAGTTTTTGAGAGTAGGTTTATCTATGAAAATAGAAGTAGATAGATTGGACTTGAAAGGTAAAAAGGCAGGTATATATGGTATAGGTGGGGCAACTGGAAAAACTGTAGTTGGCTTTCTTTCTAAATTGGGTAATCAGCTGTTGCTTTACGATGACGAGGATATTGATAGCTCAGTCTATGAAGTTGGATGGAAAGCGAATGAAAAAAGTAAGCTTTTAGAAGCTGACTTTATTGTTGCCAGTCCCGGAGTTTCTTTACAGCAGGAATTTTTTAAAGAAGTTAAAAGAAAAAATATAATGGTTATTAGTGAAATTGAACTTGCCTATAATTTTTTCAATAGATATATTATAGCTATTACAGGTACTAATGGCAAAACCACAACCGCTTCTCTGACAGGAAAAATTCTATCAGAAGGTTTAGAAAAGTCCAGGGTCAAAATAGCAGGGAATATAGGAACCCCTTTATTAGATACTATGATAAATAGTGAGAAAGATGATATTATAGTAGCTGAAGTAAGTTCTTTTCAACTGGCGGGAATTAAAAAATTTGCACCTGATATTTCTGTGGTTTTAAATTTTGCACCTGACCATCTGGACTGGCATAGAACTCTAGAAAATTATAAAAAAAGCAAACAAAAAATCTTTCTAAACCAGACAAGTGACCAGATTGCTTTAATTAATGCGGATGATTATGATGTCAAACAAATGGCTAATAATACTACCGCAGTGGTCAAAAAAGTTTCCAGCAAAAATAAGAAAGCAGAAGTTTTCATAGATGAGAATATTTTCATAAATGGTAAAAAAGTCATTAAGAGAAATTCCCTGGATTTAAGGGAAATTCATAACCTTAAAAATGTGGCTTTTGCTGCATTTATTGGAAATAATCTGGGAGTAGCTATTGAAGATTTAGAAATGGCAGTCAATAATTTTAGTCCGCCTTCTCATAGGATGCAGATAATAAAAAACTATAAAGATTTAGTATTTATAGATGATTCAAAAGCTTCTAATCCTCATGCTGCCTGTTCAGCATTGAAAAATTTAGATAGAAAAAAAAATATTGTAATTATTGCAGGCGGACAGGATAGAAATTTAGATCTATCTCATTTTGCTCATAAAATTCAGGAAATAACGTCAGGAACAGTTTTAATGGGAGAAATTGCGGAATCATTAAAATCTTCTCTGGCTAGTTATGATTATTATAATACAAAGATTGTGAAAAATATGGAACAGGCTGTTTATGCTGGCGTAAAAATGCTCAGTGAAGAAGGAGTTCTGATTTTGTCCCCTGGTGCCCCCAGCTGGGATATGTATGAAAGTTATAAGAAAAGAGGTGAATGTTTTCGAAAAGCTGTTGAAGTTATTTCAGAGGAAACATTATAGAATATAAAAAAATACATTTAGTATTTTATTTGATATTTTGCCAGTGAGAGTATTATTTAGAAATTATATGAGGGCGATGTGATTCATTATGAAAAGAAAAGATGAAACTCAGAAGAAGTTAAAAGCAGGCAGCATAAATAAAGGGCTTTTTATTGTTGTTGTTATCTTATCATCTATAGGAGTATTAATGATTCTAAGTGCTAGTTCTATTAGAGCTTTACAGGATTATGGTGATATATATTACTTTTTTCGCAGGCAGTTAATTTTTATAGTTGCTGGATTCTTTCTCATGTTTGTTTTCTCTCAGATATATTATCGAAATTATCTGTATCATTCTCGTAAACTGGTTTTACTTTCACTTTTTTTACTTCTACTGGTTTTATTTCCTGCTTTCGGAGTAACTATTCAAGGTTCACGACGCTGGATTAATTTAGGTATATTTAATTTTCAACCTTCTGAATTTACTAAACTAGCCATCGTTATATATTTGAGTTCTTTTGTTTGTAGAAAAGAAAAGCGAATTCAGAGTTTTAGTCAGGGTATAATACCAACAATGTTCGTGGTAACCACTATGTTTATATTGATTTCTTTACAACCCGATATGGGAACTGCTATAACTCTTTTTATGGTGGCAATTTTAATTTTGATTGTTGGTGGAATCAAAATCAAACATTTATTTTTAATTGGTTTACCTGGAAGTGTTTTTCTAGTATATTATATAACAACAGCAGATTACAGAATAAATAGAATTTTGACTTTTATTGATCCGTGGAAAGATCCCCGGGGGGCAGGATATCATATCATTCAATCACTGCTGGCGTTGGGGTCAGGTGGTATCACCGGTGTTGGTCCTGGGGGGAGCAGACAAAAATTTCTTTATTTACCGGAGCCAGGAACTGACTTCATTTTTGCTATTATAGGTGAAGAACTGGGGTTTTTAGGAACTGCTTTTGTAATTGTTTTATTTGGTTATTTGACTTATACTGGAATTAAAATTTCTTTGAATGCTCCTGATCTGTTCGGATCTATGTTAGCTTCCGGTATTACTATAATGATAATAGTTCAGGTGTTTGTTAATATTGGTGCAGTGACTTCTTTATTACCTGTTACCGGTATAACTCTGCCGTTTATTAGTTATGGTGGTAGTTCTTTATTGATAATGATGACAGCAGTTGGTATTTTGTTAAATATTTCTAGATATGAACAGGTAGAAGGTGATTGAATTGAAACTATTGTTAGCATGTGGAGGCTCTGGAGGTCACATTTCTCCTGCTATAGCTATGGCAGAAAAAAATACTTCAGAAGGTGGAGAGGTTTTATTTGTAGGCCCTAAAAAGGATTTAGGAATAGAATTTTTGCAAAATAGGAGATATAATTATAAAGCTGTTTCTACGGCTCCTTTGCCCAGAAAGATATCATTTAATGTTTTGGCATCTTTTCTCAAAAATTTTAAAGCTTTTTTTCAGTCCCGAAAAATCATGAAAGAGTTTGAACCGGATGTGGTATTGGGAACCGGTAGTTATGCTTCGGGAGCTCCTGTATTGGCTGCTTCCTGGCTTGACATACCAGTAGTTATTCATGAACAAAATTCTTATCCTGGATTAACCAACAGGTTATTGGCCAGTAGAGTAGATAAAATAGCAATAAGTTATCCTCAGACCGAAGCTCATTTCCAAAAAACAGTTCAGGATAAGATTTATTATACCGGAAATCCAATTCGCTCTGAGATTAAAGAATTAGATGATAAAGAAGCAAGAAAATTATTTGATATCCCGAAGGAAAGTTTTGTAGTAATGGTTATGGGGGGGAGCCAGGGTGCTAAGAATGTAAATGATAAGATGCTATATGCCTATAATAAAATTTTAGAGCAGGAAAATATTTTTATATTTCATATTACCGGTAAAAAGCATTATGAGGAAGTATTAAAAAAAGCCGAAAATATTTTAACTAAAAATCATAGAGAAAAGATTACTTTCTTTGCTTTTTATGAAGAAATAGAATATATTTTTTCTGCGTCAGATCTTTTTGTGGGTAGAGCTGGGGCTACAACTCTGGCAGAAATTACTGTATGTGGCTTACCAGCTATATTAATACCTTATCCCCATGCTGTTTCTAATCATCAAAATTATAATGCTGAAGAGCTGGCTGACGCTGGTGCAGCAAAAATAATCAGGGAGAAAAAAATGACTTCTGATAGAATCGCCCGGGAAATTTTAAAAATTTTTGCAAGTAACAGGCTTTCATCAATGTCCCAGGCTAGTTTGAATTTAGGGAAACCATGTGCGACTGAAAACTTAATGACTATATTGGAAAATTTGGCTGAGGGGGCAAAATAGCTTTGGACACTGAAAAGATTAATTCTTTAGCAGAAAAAAAAGTACATTTTGTGGGTATCGGAGGTATTTCAATGAGTGCCCTGGCAGCCATGTGTTTAGAAGCTGGGGGTTCAGTTACTGGTTCAGATATAAAGAATTCGCAGAGAATTACTGAGTTACGAAAGATGGGAGGCGAGGTTTTTTTAAAACATAGTGAAGATAATATAAGGGATCAGGATTTACTGGTTTATTCCTCCGCTATACCAGAAAATAATATTGAAATTAAATCAGCTAAAAGAATTGGTATGCCGATTATTACAAGAGCCGAATTTCTAGCTTTATTGACAGATAATAAAAGAGTTATAGCCATAAGTGGAACTCATGGCAAAACTTCAACAACGGCTATGCTGTCAGAAATATTATTAAAATCAGGAAAAGATCCGTCTGTTATGCTGGGAGGAGAAATGAAAGCAATTAAGGCTAATTACCGTCAGGGAAATGGGGGATTATTTGTTATTGAAGCTGATGAAAGTGATGGATCACTGGTGAATTATACTCCCTGGCTTGGTATTATTACAAATATAGAAGCAGAGCATCTTAATTATTATCAGAGTGAATTAGAACTTATTGAAACTATGAAAAAATTTTTAAGCAGGATAAAAGATGATGGTTATATTGTATTGTGTACTGATGACCCTATCATTAAAGCTTATTTATTACCTTATGCCCAAAATGAGCTGGAGCCCGAAGTGATAACTTATGGGATTAATTCGGGGGAGTATAAAGCAGACTCAATAAGTAATAAAGGTTATTCTGAGTCTTATCGGGTTATTAAAAGCAACAAAAATATATGTAGTATTTCGGTTAACTCACCTGGCAGGCACAATGTTTTAAATTCTTTAGCTTCTTTAGCCTCAGCTCGAGCTGCTAATGTAAGCTGGGAATGCATACAAAAATCTTTGCATAATTATCAAGGTGTTAAAAGAAGATTTGAGAAGAAAGGTAGTAATAAAGATATTGTTGTTATAGACGATTATGCCCATCATCCTACCGAAATTTATGCGACATATCAAACTGCTGTGAAAACAGGGAGCAGTCGAGTATTAACTGTATTTCAACCACATCGTTATACCAGGACAAAGGCCTTGTGGGATGATTTTATCGAAAAGCTTTATCAAATTAAATATCTTTTGATATGTGATATTTATTCTGCAAATCAGGATCCAATACCTGGAATTACTTCCCAAAAACTTTCTGAGGAGTTGATTAATATTCGGCAAAATCAGGAAGGCTGGATAAAATATGCTGGTACCTTAAATAAAGCAAAAAATTTATTATTATCAGAAGTTAATAGAGGAGATTTAATTTTAACTATAGGTGCAGGCGATGTAAATGAAGTGGGGGAAAAGTTATTAGCAGATTTGAGGGTAAGCACCAGTGACTAGGTTAATAACTATAATAATAATCTTTAGTTTTTTGGTTGGTTTTTTCTTGTCTTCACCTACGTTTCATATAGAAGAGGTTGAATTAGTAGGTTATGATACTGAATTAGTAAATTTAGATACTTTGCGCGGTAATAATATTATCACAATCGAAAATAAAGAATCCATTTTTAAAGATTTAAAAGAAGACCCGTATGTAAACCGGGTTAACTTACATCGTGAATTTCCGGATAAAATTACTTTGACTGTTGAATATAATAATCCTGAAGCTGCGGTTATCATAGATGGAAAATATACGGTTTTCAATCAATACAATTATATTATTGCGGAGAGGTTAGAAATAAATGAATATAATGTTCCGGTTTTTAAAGGAGTATCATATCATTTTCAGGGGAGAAAAATTATCTTTTCTTCGGAAGTGGATAAAGTTTTGACAAATCTCGATTTATTAAATTCGGAAATACTGGAATCGATTAAATATATAAATTTTGAGGATAGATTTATAAACGTAAATTTAGAAAATAGTGGTTCTATAAAATTAGGAAGTTCGGATAAAATAAATCGTAAATTTATTATTCTTGATTCTTTATGGCAGCAACAGGAAAATAATTTTGCAGGTCTTAAGTATATTGACCTATCAACTCCGGAGAGACCCGTAATTAGAGAAGAATAGATTAATATAGATAATAATGCTAAAGTTCTTTATTTATAAAAAGGAATATGAGGTTTTCTATTGAATTTTATAAAAAGACCATGTGGAATTTCGAGAAAAGGGGGTGGGGGTAATTGAGTAATAATGGATATATAGCTTCTCTGGATGTAGGCACTAAAAAAATATGTGTATTAATTGCAGAAATTACCGAGGATGAAGATCTCGAGATTATAGGAGTAGGCCTATCACCTTCACATGGTCTTCGCAAAGGAATAGTGGTGGATATTGAAGAAGCATCTTATGCTATACAAAGTGCTGTAAATAATGCTGAACGGATGGCTGGTGTGGATGTTAATTCTGTTTTTGTGGGTATAGCTGGGTCTCACATATCCTCACAAAATAGTCACGGAGTAGTTGCGGTGACTGGTAAAGATAGAGAAATCACGAAAAGTGATATAGATAGAGCTATGGAAGCAGCTCGCGGAATACCTCTTGGCCAGGGGGAAAAGATTATTCATGTTTTACCTAAAGAGTTTAAAGTTGATGGAACCGGAGGGATTAAACACCCGCAAGGTATGTCCGGTATTCGCCTTGAAGTTGAGACACACATTGTAACTGGAGCTGCTACATCTATAGATAATTTGTCTAAATGCGTTAAAAGGGCTGGACTTAAAATTGAGGAGATTATATTAGAGCAGATTGCTTCCAGTGAAGCAGTTTTAACTTCTGATGAAAGAGAACTGGGAGTTGCCCTGGTAGATATTGGGGGAGGAACTACAGATTTTATCGTTTTTCACGAGGGAAGTATAGCTTACACTTCTGTACTTCCTGTAGGTGGAAATCATGTTAGCAATGATATTGCAGTTGGCTTGAAAACCCCAGTTTCGGAAGCAGAAAAAATCAAAATAAAATATGGAGCTGCTAAACCTGAAAAAGTAAATAAAGAGGAGAAAATAAAAGTATTAAGTGCTAGTGGAAACAAGCAGAGAAAGGTTTCAAGAAGATATCTTTGTAGAATTATTGAACCTAGAATGGATGAATTATTTTCTCTAGTTAAAAAGGAACTAACAAATTCTGGTGCTAGAGAAAAAACTCCAAGCGGTTTGGTTCTAACTGGAGGGGCCTCTTTATTGAAAGGAAGCACTGATTTAGCTGCAGAAATATTAGATCTTCCGGTGCGTTTAGGGGAACCAGATTATGTTGATGACCTATCAAATATAATAGAAAATCCTGTATATACTCGCAGAGAAGATCAGGTTCCTCGGGCGGTTTATTCCACTGCAGTAGGATTGTTATTGTATGCTTCCAATTACACTTCTGCTGGAAAAAGTAGAATGAAAGGTAAAAATAGAAGTAGCGGAGATATAGTTAATGACTTTTTCCAGCGTATGAAAGATTTTTTTGTTGACTTTTTTTAAACGAACCAAAATTATTTGAAAGGGGGAATTATAGATAGTGTTTGATATAGGCACAGAAACCGAAAAATTTGCTGACATAAAAGTTGTTGGAGTTGGTGGTGGAGGTAATAATGCGGTTAATAGGATGATTGCAGAAGGACTTGATGGGGTGGAGTTTATCGCCATTAACACTGATGCACAGGTTTTAATGGAATCTAATGCCGGTGTTACTATCAGAATAGGTGAACAGTTAACACAGGGATTAGGAGCTGGTTCTGATCCTGCCATTGGGAGAGAAGCTGCAGAACAAAACAAAGATGAAATTACTGAAGCATTGTCTGGATCGGATATGGTGTTTATAACAGCTGGTATGGGGGGAGGAACTGGTACAGGAGCTTCTCCTATAGTAGCTAAAGCAGCAAAAGAAGAAGGGGCTTTAACTGTTGGGGTTGTTACAAAACCTTTTTCTGTAGAAGGAAAAAAACGTATGGAAAATGCCCTGGAAGGAATAAAAAATTTGAAGGAAGAAGTTGATACTTTAATAGTTATTCCCAACGACAAATTGTTAGAAGTCGCCGAAAAGAAAACAAGTTTAATGGAAGCTTTTAAGATTGCTGATAACGTATTGCGGCAGGGAGTACAGGGTATTTCAGATTTAATTACAATTACAGGTATTATTAATCTTGATTTTGGTGATGTTAAGACAATAATGAAAGATGCTGGTACAGCACTTATGGGAATTGGTAGGGCCCGTGGCGAGGAAAGAGCTGAAGATGCTGCACGAGAAGCCATTGAATCTCCTTTATTAGAAGCCTCTGTAGATGGCGCTCAGGGAGTTCTTCTTAACATAACAGGTGGTGATGATTTAGGGATTCATGAAGCTTATGATGCGGCAAAAATTGTTAAAGATGTTTCTGATCCTGAAGCAAATATAATACTAGGAGCAGTAATTGATGAAGAAATGGAAGAAGATGTAATGGTTACAGTTATAGCTGCCGGTTTTGATAAAGATAAAAGCTCGGCTCGGAAAAGAGATGAAGTTTCTAAGGAAGCAGAGAGCCGGGAAGAAATAGATTCTCATGTGGAGCTGGAATCCTTTGAAGAAGATGACCTTGATGTTCCCGCGTTTCTGCGCAAAAATCAGGAATAAATCAGAAATTGTTAAAAATTCGGCACAGTGACCCAATAAAATATTTTGAATATAAATTCTTAGCTGATAGAGGGACCAAAGCAATTTTAACTGGTCGTTCTGACCAATATAAGAGTGAAAGAAAATTTAAAGCTGCTATTTATCAACAGCTGGGGCTAAATTATAATAATATTATTCAACCTATGCAAATTCATAGCTCTTCTATTCTAATTATAAAACAGGGAAATATATATAATAATAAACATCCTATATCTGCTGACGCTGTGATTACAAATAAAAATAAAATTACACTACAGGGATTATTTGCTGATTGTGTCCCTATATATTTTTACAATGCAGATAATTCGGTTAGAGCACTGGTTCATTCGGGGTGGAAAGGCACGGGAAAAGCAATTGCTGCAAAAACTTTGGGTATACTTAAATCATGGTATTCTATAAAACCACAAGATGTTCATATATTAATTGGACCTTCTATAAGTCAAAAATATTATGAAGTTGATAAACGTGTTTATAAATATTTTCAGCAAAATCAACCACAGTTAATTTCAAAACATGAGCAGGAATTTTTTCAAGAAATTAAAAATAACTCAAATAAATTTTTTCTTGATTTAAAGTCTGCAAACTATCATATTTTGAACCAGGCTGGTGCTGACCCCCGGAAAATTTATGTTTCAGATTTATGTACTTACTCTAATCCTAATTTCTATTCTTATCGAAAAGAAGGTAATCAAGCGGGAAGAATGTTAGCCCTTTTAATTGCAGATAGTAAAAAGGTGGAATAAATGATAAAAATTATGAAGGGCTTCAATTCTGGAAAAACTTCTGTAAAAAAAATACTTGCAATAATCATTTTTTGCTTAATTATATTTGGGGCTTTTGCTTTTTGGTTAAACAATAGAATTATTGTAGAAACAATTTCCTATGGTGAGTTAGTTGTAAATACTGAAAGCTCAGGTTTGGTGATACGCGATGAGGAGGTTATTAAATCACCTGAGCAAGGTGAAATTGATCTACATAAATCTGAAGGGGAAAGAGTAAGTTACGGGGAAAAAATATTAACCATAAACAATGAAGAAGAAAATATTCCTATTTTTGCGGATGATACTGGAGTAGTGAGTTTTGCAGTAGATGGGCTGGAAGATTTCTTATCACCTGATAGCATTATGGAAAGAAATATTAAGAAAGTAAAAACAAAATCTTCTAATTATTCACATTTAGTTTCAGGTCATGAAATAGCTCGAAATGAATCACTATATAGAATTGTAGATAACCGTCGAATTTATCTGTTAGTTTTTATATCTTTTGAATGGAGTGAAAAAATTAATGAAGGAGAAACTATTTTCATCCAACCTCAAGGTGCAGAAGAAAGATTTGCAGGTAATATTTTGAGAAATTTTACTGGGAATGACGAGTCTTATGTTCTGATAAGAATTGAAAGTTTCCCCGATCGCTGGCTTAATAAGAGAGAAGTAGAGGTAGAAATGATCAAAGATATTTTTCATGGTTTAAAAGTTCCCAAAAGTGCAGTTTTTAATACTCCCGAGGGACGAGGAGTTTTGAAATTATCTGACAGAGAAAATTATCAATTTAATGAGATTACTTTAGTGGCAGAAGATAAAGAATATTTAATAGTTGAAGGGCTGGAAATTGGCGACCAGATAGTTGTTAATCCTCAGCAGTTAAATTACGGCAGGGAGGAATAATTAATATGCCTTTAGATTCTTTCAAACAGGAAATTAGGGAACGTTTTAAACAGGTCCAAAAAAATATAGTAAATGCGGCTGAAAGAGCTAATAGAGATCCTCAAGATATAAAAATAGTGGCTGTTGGAAAAGAACAACCTTTAGAAAAATTAAAACTTGTTCGCGAATTAGGAGTTTATGCTCTAGGAGAAAGTAGAGTCCAGGAACTGCAGGAAAAAGAAGAAAAGAGTTCAGAGATAATAAAATGGCATTTTGTCGGTCACTTGCAGCGAAACAAAGTCAAATATTTAGCCAGAATGGGAAATTGCCACCTTATACATTCTCTGGATAGTTTAAGATTAGCGAAAGAAATCAATAAAAGAGCTGCTAAAAACAATAGAGTAATGTCAGTATTAATTCAGGTTAATGTTGCCCGTGATGAAAATAAGTTTGGATTTATGCCCGAAGAATTGCTTCCTTTTCTGGAGGAAACTGTGAAATTAGAAAGTATCAATTTGGAAGGACTAATGACTTTAGTTCCTTATTTTGAAGATAGTGAAAATGCCAGGCCATATTTTAAAAAACTGGTTGATTTACAGACAAAAGCTGATGAAGCGGGATTTAACTTACCTGAGCTTTCAATGGGCATGACCAATGATTATATAGTTGCTATAGAGGAAGGAGCAACTATGATTAGGTTGGGAAGGGCAATTTTTGGATCCAGAAATTACGAATAATAACAAAAGGCAGGTGATAATTTTATGGGTGAAGGAAGTTACTGGAACAGCATTATGGAGTTCTTTGGTTTTAAAGAAAATGAAGAGGAAAATTCTGAAATGAATCAAATTAATAATAGTGATGAAGCGGAGGGAGAAGGCAAGGTAATCAAATTAAGCAGAACAGATGATGTCAAATTGGTTGTACATAACCCCGATTCTTTTGAAGGGGTTAGAGAAATTGTAGATGATTTAAAGAAATCTCGAGCAGTTATCTTAAATCTTGAAGGTAGAGAAAAAGTTTTAGCTCGTAGATTGATAGATTTTTTAAGTGGTTCTGTATATGCATTGAATGGTAATACTCAAAAATTGGGCACTGAAGTATTTATTTTTACACCACCGGGAATGGATGTGGACGCAAGAGCTATAGAAAATGCTATAAAAGGTGAGTTTATTGACAGGGAGTAATTAATTATTATAATTTTGGAGGTTGTTAACAATTGACTTTGATTTATAGAACTGTAGATACTTTTTTTAATATATTGTATCTCATTTTACTAATAAGAGTTATTTTGTCCTGGGTGGGAAGGGGAATTCCTTATAATTCTCGTTGGAGAGGCCTTATTACATTCATTTATGGTGTTACCGAACCTATCTTAAGACCTATTAGACAGGTGCTTCCTATATCTGGGATGGGAATTGACTTTTCGCCTCTTATAGCATTTTTGTTATTAGGAATTGTTAGAAGAATAATCTTAAATATATTAAGAACTTTAGTTATTTAAATTCACTTATTTTTAATATGAGGGGTAATAAATTTGCCTGAAGAATATGAAATATTATCATTTTTAAAGGATGAAGAAGATTTGGAGTTAGGGAAAAGAATTCTAGATTTAGTTGGTACTGTGGAAGATAGAAAATCTTCCCAGTCTACCCATTTTTTAAATCCCAGAGAGAAGAGTATTTCTGAGAAAATATTATCTCAATTATCCGGGATAAATTTTAAATCTTCTGGGGGACATTTTGATGCTGAACGACAACGGATTTTAATATTTCCAGATTTTCTCTTTCCTGAACATCAGGAGGTTCCCATAACCTGTTTAAAAATATCTGGCAACTTTGAATTTGTAAATGTAGATCATAGTGATTTTTTAGGTGCGATTTTAGGACTGGGGATTAAAAGAAAATTTGTAGGTGATATATTTATTTATGGAGATATCGCTCAAGTGGTAATTGCTCCTGAATTGGAGAAAGAAATTCTGACAAATCTTACTACAGTTAATGAAGTTCCCGTTGAGATAGAGAAAATGAAATGTGAAGATATTGTTTTTGAGGAGAGTTATAGAAAGGAAATTAAAGCTACTGTTGCCTCTATGCGTTTGGATGCAGTTTTAAGTGCCGGGTTTGGAGATTCTAGAAGTAAAAGTAAAAGGACTATTAAACAGGGTAATGTTAAGTTAAACTGGCGGCAGACGTCAAGTCCATCCACAGAAGTCGAAATAGGAGATTTGCTTTCTTTGCGGGGGAGAGGTAGATTAAAAGTTGCCGAGCAGAGGGGGATTTCAAATTCAGGGCGTATAAAATTATTACTAGAAAGAATCACATAAAAGGAGGGATAATTTGAAGTTTTCTCCACTTGATATTTATAATAAAGAATTTAAAAAATCCACTTTTGGGTACAACCGTGACCAGGTAGATGAGTTTCTAGATGAAGTAGGTCTTGCTTACGAAAGATTACTAAAAGATTATAGTTCCTTAGAAGATGAAAAGGAGAAATTGGAAGAGAAACTTTCAAACTACGAAAATATTAAAGAACAATTAGAAGAAACCCTGGAAAGTGTTCAGGAGACAGCGCAAAAACAAACCCGACAGGCAAGAAAAGAAGCAGATAATATTATTAAAGAAGCCGAATTGGAAGCTGAAAGAATTAAAAAGGAAGCGCGAGAAGAAATAAAAACTGAAAAGGAAAAGATTAAAAAGTTAAAAAGAGAGGCTAAATCAGAGATCCAGTCAGAGTTAGCTCAAATTGAGAAAATTAAAGAGAAGAAAAATCAATTTAAAAGGCGATTTAATAGTATGTTGGAAAATTATCAGGAATTTTTAGAGGAAGAATATCAAGAAACTCAAATTCCAGATATAGAAGAACTAGAAAGTTCTATTATTGATGATAGCAGTGAGGCAATTGAAGAATTAACTGAAAAAATGGATGATTTGGCTGAATCTACTTATGAAACTGAAGATAATGAATCGGAATTTTCAAAAGAGAAAAATAATGACGTGGAAGAGACCGATAAAGTTAGTGAAAATGATTTACAGGACCAGGAAAATGAAAATTCTCATGATCTGGATGAAACAATTATTAATGAATAATATTATTGCCCGGGGAGGAGGGGAAAACTAATTGTGAAGTTTAAATATGGTTTTATCCCTTTATTAATATTAATTTTGATCCTTTTTCTCACTTCCTGCAATAGGATTGATGAGGAAGCTATAGAAAAAAACTCTACTGTTTTCACCCCCGGGAATATACCAGAAGAAATGATAGAACAGATGACTGATAAAAAAGCTATAATGATTGGAGAATTTCATAGTTCCAGGGAACATCAGGAGTTGTTAGTAGATTTAGTAAAGGATCTGCACGAAAGAGGTGAGATAGATTCAGTTATATTGCAGGAAAGACATGCTTACAGCTGGATTATTGATGATTTCGTCAGGGGCAGAATTGAGAATGGTGTTTTTGTAGAAAATATAATTGGTAGATATGAATATTTTCTAAAAAATATCCGTGAGCATAATAATGAATTACCACATGATCGCAGACTCTCAGTTAAAAGTGGAGATATAAATTTCCAACATGATCAATTTTTATCTTCATTGCAATTTATGAGAAGATATCTGAATGAGAGGGAGCTTATAAATCGTTTTTTGAATAGCTTAAGAACAACTGCAGACCAGAAGTCAGTTATGTTAAATTTTAAAGACCGAATTGAAGAACAGCAGCCATTTGTTAATGAAGGTGAAATTAATTGGAATAATAGGATTGCACAAATGGTGGAAGTAGAAATGGATAGCATAGAACCTAGAGAAAAATGGCAAACTGATTATGTTCAAGCACATCAATTAAGAGAGGAAGTTTTAAAGAAGATAGCCAGCTGGGAATTAAGTTCTGATAAGGAAGTCTTATTAAATTATGGATTTAATCATATTCAAAAAAAGCATCATTTTGGCACAGAAAAAGAATGGCTGGGAGAATTTTTGAGTAAAAATTATCCTTTAACCGAAGATAATACTTATAGTATTGCTTTTGTTCCCTTAAGAGGAGAATTAGGCACAAGCGAAGATGAATATGAACAGATTGATTTATTTGCAGATTCTAATGATGGAGAATTTTTGACTACTGCGGCTAAATTAAAAGGAGAGGGAAATTATATATTTATTAACCTAAACCCAGACGACTTTCCCTCCCGTGAAAATAAAATTAATTTGCACTTTCAAAAGGTTGAAGTTGTTCCATATGAATTGTATGATGGATTTTTGTTAATTCCTAGAGTTAGTACTGTTAAATAATAGTAAATTAAATTATAACAGGGTGAATATAGATGGCGGAAAATAGTTTTTATGTTAAAATTTTAGAGTTAGAAGATGAATTTGAGGCTGGTTTAATATCTACTGAACTTGAAAAAAAGAATATTCCTCACGAAATAAATAGTCATTTTGATAAGGCTTATGATGGTGTTTTTCAATTTCAATATGGTTGGGGATATCTTTCTGCCCCCACAAAATACGAAGATGAAATCATAAATATATTTAATGATCTCAAAAAAAGCAGTGATAATTTTGATGATAGAGATAATAAATAATTAAGGGATTATATGGAGGATTTATTAAATGTTCTATTTGTTTATTTTTTTGCTTGCTATATTTTCTGATCAATTAAGTAAATTTTTAATTGATCAGAATTTGCTCCCCGGAGAAAGTATTTCTCTCTGGGAGGGAATTATAGAATTATCGTATGTTAGAAATACTGGTGCTGCTTTTGGTATTCTTGCAGAAAGAAGAGTTTTACTTTTAGTAATTCAGATTGCTGTTTTAATTTTTATTTATGTTTTATATCAGTTTTACCTGCCTAAAATTGAATATAACAGACTTTTTATTGTTTTACTGGCCGCAGGAGCCATAGGAAATATTATTGATAGAATTCGACTGGGGTATGTGATTGATTTTATTGATTTACAAATATGGCCAGTTTTTAATTTGGCTGATATATTTATTGTGGTTGGAACTTTGGGGATAGTTTATAATTTGTGGCAAAGTATCTAAATTATTGACCTGGGATTTAGGAGGAAGTTTCATGGAAAAAGAGAAATTCAAGATAGAATCAGTGCAATATGAAGGTATGAGATTAGATAAATTTCTGGCAGAAAAAGTAGAGAATTACTCTCGTACAAGAATACAAAAATTAATTAAACAGGGAAATGTGAAAATAAAAGATACAAATAAAAAAACAATTAAACCAGCTTATGAACTTAAATTTAAAGATGAAATTGTGGTAAAAATTCCTGCACAAAAAGAACCTGAGATAAAACCCTGGGATGTAAGCTTAGAAGTTATTTATGAAGACAGTGAACTTGCAGTTATTAATAAACCAGCTCCTTTGGTAATTCATCCTGCTCCCAGTCACGAGGGTAAAACATTGGTTTCAGCTTTAATGACGAATTTTAATAAACTTTCGAGGGCAGCAGGAAAAAATAGACCGGGTATTGTACACAGACTGGATAAAGGTACCACCGGGGCTCTAATAATTGCTAAAACAGATAAAACGTACTATAATTTAAAAAAGCAATTTAAAAACAGAAAAATTAATAAAATTTATCGAGCAATTGTTTTGGGAACTCCTGAATATAGAAATGCAAGAATTGAAGCACCAATTGGAAGAGATCCCAGTAATCGTACGAAATTAAAAGTTAGACCTAAAAAAGGCAAAGAAGCAATTAGCGAATATAAAGTTATAAATTCATATAAAGGTTTTAGCCTTGTGGAAATTGATCTTAAAACTGGCAGAACTCATCAAATAAGGGTTCACTTTTCTTTTATTGGACATCCAATTTTAGGAGATGAAAAGTATAATGGCAAAAAAAGTTTAGATTTAAATATTTCTCGTCCTTTATTACATTCTTTGAAGTTGGGATTTCAGCATCCTGTATCAGATTGCTGGAAATGTTACAGAGCGCCATTACCTGAAGATTTTGTTAAAGTTGAAAATCATCTTAAAAATTTGTGACCATTTAAATATCAAGCAGGATTTTTTAAATGAAATATAGAATATTTGTTTTAGTGGAATTCCAACAAATATTCTACTATTAAATAAAACAAAGGAAGGGTTGGTGGTATATTTGACTAATTATAATACTAACGAAATAAGAAATTTAGCTCTGG
>CAYOFJ010000008.1:0-20492 GCA_964403065.1 uncultured Halanaerobiaceae bacterium
TAATTTTCAGACATATTTATATGTATAAATGTTTAAATATATAAAGATGTATACAAATATATATATATTCATTTACTTTTTTTTGACAGGGGAATAAAATAGTAGTAGAATTAAACAAACCGTGAAAGTAGAAAATCCTGAAAAAGTAAAAATCAAATATATCTAAGTAAATTTTACATAAAAAAATAACTACCTGCCAGGAGAGGAATAAATAGCAGGCAACTATTATTCTCCTCACAGGTAGTCCAGCCCACAAACGAACATATTTACATATCTGGTATAAGTATATCAAATATGCTTAATTTCTGCAAATAATGGCTGGACTATTGCTTATATTTAAATTCCCTCCCGGCAGAGTAAAATGGGAGGTTTTTTATTTATGGCCCCACAAAAATTAAAGAGAGTAGTGATCAAAGAAGAGCTGGTTGAGCTTACCGGGGATTTTAAGTATGCTCTCATCTTAAATCAGTTTATTTACTGGACAGAACGCAGGCGTGATTTTGATAAATTTATTGAAGAGGAAAAAAAGCGCGCTAAAACGGAAGGAAAAGAGTTAAATATAAATAAAACAGGTGGCTGGGTATATAAAAGCTCTGATGATCTGGCCGATGAACTTATGCTGGGGAAAAGCAAAACTACTCTATCACGGTATGTGAAAGAACTGGAAGAGATGGGATATATAGACTCCCGGCAAAATCCTGAATATAAATGGGATAAAACAAAACAATACCGCGTCAATTTGATAAAAATAAATAGAGATCTGCTAAAATTAGGGTATCATCTCGAGGGTTATAAATTCGACAGCATGTACAAAAGTATCGCTTCCTGTCTGGAAGAAAAACTACCAGAAAGCAAAGAAAATACCCAACAAATTAATTCAAATAATTCAGAAATAAATACAAAGAATACTTCAAATCCCAAAAACACAAAAAGCTCCGAAAACGTTGATAGCTCCGATTTTTCAAAATTAAACGATCGAGGTTTCAATATGAATAATCGAGAAAACAAAATGAAACATCGAAGTAAAGATATGAAACATCGTAACTCAAAAACTGAAACAGCAATACCAGAGACTACTACAGAGATTACTACAAAGACTAAAAACAGAAATATAGAAGAAGATGAACAACGCGCGCAGAAAGAAAACAAAAACTCTGAAAAAAATCATTATCCTAAAAAATCAACTACCGAGTTAACTAAAATAAAAAACAAATTTGAGCAAGTATTTAACCGTATTCCTTCTAATTTTGAGCTGGAAAAATTGCTTGAAGCAGAAAAAAATCTGGAACTTATTTTGAAAGCAATAGAGCTTACTGGTTTAAATAGCCGTAATAGGACTCTTTCTTATACTATTGCACTGCTTAAGGACTGGCAAGATAAAGGTCTATCTACATCTGAGGAAGTCGAGAAAATGATTGAAAGTCATCGCCGCCGTAGAAAGAGTAATCAAAATACTGATAAAAAAGATACTAGCTCCAGCTGTTCGGAGGGCTTCGATCTGGATATAAGTCGGGCTAATGGTTGGAATACAGGTATAGAGGAGGTAGAAGTTAATGAGGAATAGGTATTTTACAAAATTTAATTTTTCTCTGATGGTGGCTGTATTTCTTTTTATTTTCACTTTTTTCAGCTTCAGCACAGACTATATTTTTCCGCAGGGAGAAAATTTTAATTTGAATAATTTTACCAGTATGGCTCAGGCTAGAGCTGAAAAAGTAGAATTTGCCGATGAAAATTTTAAAAAAGCTGCTCTGGAAAATCTGGCTAAAGATGAAGGGCCGATAAAGATAGATGAAGCAGAAAATCTGGAGAAATTTACAGCTATAGAAAAAGAAATAGCTGATATCAGTGGTATTGAAGCATTTAAAAATCTGGAGAAGTTAAATTTATATAATAACGAGATAGAAAATCTTTCGCCAGTTTCCCGGTTAGAAAATTTGCAGGAATTGATCTTTGAACATAACTATATTACGGATATTTCTCCACTTTCAGGCTTGCAAGATTTAGAAGTATTTAATTTTCGTTATAACAGTATATCTGATCTTTCACCGCTTTCGGAGTTAGAAAATTTGCAGGTGATCAGACTTTGGGGCAATAAGGTTGAAAAAGTAGATGCTGTGGATGGTCTGCACCGGCTAGAAATACTGACTTTATCCAATAATAAAGTCAAAAATATTTCTGGGCTGGAAGGAGCTCCTTCCTTAAAAGAATTGCACTTAAGCCGTAATAAGATAGAAGATATTTCTCCTTTGAGCCGGCTGGATAATTTAGAAGTGCTCTATTTGCTGGAAAATAATATAGAGGATATTTCTCCTCTGACTGAATTGAATAATTTAAGAGAATTAAATTTTGCTGATAATAAAGTGGAAGAAATAGAAGTGTTAAAAGATTTAGATGCCCTGGAAAAAGTATATTTTCGCGAAAATTTAGTGAAGGATATTACTCCTTTAGTTGAAAATGAGAATATAACTGAGCTGGCCAGTTTCAGATTTAATCAAATAAATTTAGAAGACGAAAGAGTTAAAAGACAGATTGAAGAGCTGTCCGATCGGGTGGAAGTGTTGAGATATAGACCTCAGTCTCAATAATTAATATCTATATCTTTGGCTCAAGAAGATCCTAATTTTTAAATATGTTTATGGAGGAGTCTTAAGTGAAAACAATTGGTTTTATTGGTGGTATGAGCTGGGAATCTTCCCTTGAATATTATAGGCTTGCCAACGAAATGGTAAAAGAGAAGCTGGGAGAGCCGCATTCGGCTCGAATTGTAATGTATTCTGTTGACTTTGCTGAGTTTAAACAGCTTCAACACAATGATAACTGGGATCAACTAACTGCCAGGATGATAAATATCGCCGGCAAACTGGAAAAAGCCGGGGCTGAGATGATTGTAATATGTGCCAATACTATGCATTTGATGGCAGAAAATATTGAACAAAAAACAAACATCCCTTTAATTCATATTGCCGATGCCGCCGCTGAAGCTATAAAAGCAGATAAAATAACTACTGCAGGACTTTTAGGGACCAGATTTACCATGGAAAAAGACTTTTATAAGCAAAGGCTTGAGGATAAATTCAATATAGAAGTCGTTACTCCGAAATTGCAGTCTAGAAAAATCATTCATGAAATTATATATGAGGAATTAATTTCAGGTGTAATAAGGGATAAATCTCGTGATAAACTGAAAAAAATAATAGCTGAGCTGCGCAGGAATAAAAATACTGAAGGCATAATTCTGGGCTGTACCGAACTTCCCATGTTAACCGGAGAAATGGAACCTGGAATACCTTTATATGACACTACAAGATTACATGTTAAAAAGGCGGTAAACCTGGCTCTGAAAGAATGATTAAATTTTATTATTTATCAGGAAAAAATTTCACGTGAAACAGAGTTTTAATACTTCAAAAATCAGCAAGAGAGGTCTATTAGGACACCAGCAGTTTCAGGAATTTCAACTTCAGTTCAACTTCAGGAGGAATTTATATGAAAAGGCATAAACAAATATTTCGAGGAGTATCTCCCCCTGACTTTCCAGGTCCAGTGATAATAACAGCACTGGCAGTTATTTTTTTTCTCTTTTTAATCAGTTTATATTCTGGCTACAGTTTGCTGGCCGAAAATAATGACCAGGATCATGTGAAAACAGATTCAAGTAGAAATCAATCTGGAGAAGAAAAAGAAATTGTTATACTTCACACAAATGATGAACATTCGGAAATTATTCCTCATTCTCCTGTCCTGGATTACAATACCGAAAATGATAGAAGCACAGGGGGAATGGCTCGCCTGGGAGGAACAGTAGAGGAAATCACCCGGGAATACAGAACAGAAGTTCCGGTTTTTTTATTTAATGCCGGCGATTTTCTGGCGGGCACACCTTTTGGCTGGCTGGCTTCTGAAGGACATGGTTTGGAACTTAAACTTCTGCAAAAAATAGGCTATGATGCAGCTGTGTTAGGCAACCATGAATTTGATTATGGAGTGGAAATTTTGCAGGAATATATGAAAGATGCGGGTTATCCTGAAGCCAATGAAGACCTCACAGTTTTAGGCAGCAATATTATCTCACCCGAAGGATACTTTTTTCAGGAATTTTACCGTAATTACAGAGTAATAGAAAAGGAAGGAGTTAAAATTGGAGTATTCGGGTTAATAGGAGAAGGTGCGGCCAGAATTGCTCCGGATACAGGACAGCTTGAGTTTGAAAAGCCCTCAGAAGCCGCTCAGAGGATTTTAGAGGTACTGGAAGGGTATGCAGATATTAATATAGCTCTTACTCACGCCGGTTTAGAGGAGGATAAAGCTTTAGCGCGAGAAGTATCAGAGCTGGATATAATTGTGGGCGGGCATTCACATGATAGTTTATATGAACCAGAAATAGTAAATGACACCTATATTCTTCAGGCCGGATATCTGCTGGAATATCTGGGTAAAATGAAGCTGGGTTATAATCAAGAGCAGGGGGAAATAGCCTGGTATGATTATGAACTGATTAAACTGGATCATAATTCCCCTATAGATAAAGAAATAAAGGAGATATGCGAACGCTATATGGAAAAATTAAATAGTTTAATATCGGATATTACTGAGGGAGAATTTAATCACATAAAAGATCCTGTGGTTGCCAGCAGTTTTGATTTAGAAAAAGATCCCTATGTGGGGGAAAACCCTGTGGGTAATTTTATAACTGATGCCATGAGAATAGAAAGTTCTAAAGTTCTGGATAGAGAGGTGGACATAGCTTTTCAGGGAAATGGCCAGATTCGAGGAGATTTTTATGCCGGGGGAGAAGAAAATTTAATTACATTTTATGATCTGGCAGGTCCAAATTCTTTGGGGACAGGCCCTGAAGATAATCTGGGATTCCCCCTGGTTTCGGGGTATATAACCGGAGAAGAGGTGGAAACTCTTCTGGAAGTAGCCTCTTTTATTTATCAGGTAGAATCAGACAGGCATTTTATACAATTTTCCGGTTTAAGATATAGTTATGATCCTGATAATGCTGTTCTGGGAACTGTTCCAATGCTCGATATACCAATACTACCCATGCAGGCCGTGACAGAGGCAGAATTTTATCCTGGTTCTGACCCGCAGCCGGATAAAACTGACAGCGAAGAATTTACAGATTTTGCGGATGATAGGCTCTATAAAATGGTAACTGATTCCCATATGCTTTCCCAGATATCTCTGGTGGAAGAGATTATACCCTGGGTGGATCTGGAACCTAAAGATGCAGAAGGGAATCCCTTAGATATTGATGATATAGGGGAGCATGTAGTTTCCGGTGAAGAAGGAAACTTAAAAGTATGGCAGGCTGTGGTTAATTATGCTGATTCTCTGGAAGCGGGAGATTCTCAACAGACAGAGTTAGCCCGGATGCCGCAATATTACGCCGGCACCCAGGGCAGAATAGAAGAAGTAGAGACAGTATCTCATAGATTAATCTTGCTCCTAATTTTATCTATGGGGATTGTAGTTATTGGCGTTGTGGTCAGGAAAGCAAGAAGTTAAACAATGTCAGTGAGCGGTCTGGATTCTTTGACATGATCGCTTAAATTTTTTCTGGCGTTGATAAAATTAAGCCAGTTGCTGTAAAATACCTGACCATGAGCTCTCCATTTAAGCCGGGGTTTTCTTTCAGGGTTATCCTCGGGAAAATAGTTTTCCGGCAGTTTGATATCCAATCCTTTATTTAAATCGCGTTCATATTCTTTTTTTAAGGTATCAGCATCATATTCAAAATGTCCCGTTTGAAAAATCTGGGATTTATCATGACTGGCAGCTAAATGCAGACCGGCTTTATCTGAGTAAATTAGTATTTCCAGGCTCTGCTTTTCTTTTATATCTTTCATCTTGATCTTAGTATGACGGGAATGAGGAATTAGTATTCTGTCATCAAAACCCTGCAGCAGCGGATCTCCTTTTTTCCGGGTTTTGTGGTTAAACACTCCGAATATCTTATCTGGCAAAGGATATTTATCAATATCATAATGGTGATATAAAGCAGCCTGAGCCCCCCAGCAGATAAACAGAGTAGAAATTACGTTTTCATAGCTCCAGTCAATAATTTGCTGCAGTTCTTGCCAGTAATCAACCTCCTCAAATTCCAGATGTTCGACCGGAGCCCCTGTTATTATCATGCCGTCGAATTTTTTATCTTTAATTTCAGCAAAGTTTTTATAAAATTTATCAATGTGAGATGAGTCCACATTTTTAGGATCATGAGAGGCAGGGTGCAGCAGATCAACATTGACCATATAAGCGGTGCTGCTTAAAAGTCTTAAAAGTTGACATTCCGTTTTTATTTTTGTAGGCATCAGATTTAAAATCAGAAAATTTAGCTCCGGCAGCTGCTTTATATCTGCATGTTGATTGGTTTTAGCCAGTACGGGTATATTTTCTGCTTTTAATTTTTCATATGCCGGTAAATCCTGGGGAATAAGGGTAGGCATAAATGCTCCTCCTTTCGATTATCTAATAGTTCTTGCTTGTATTTAATAGCTTCTTTACTTCTGCCTGCTCGTTAGAGCCTGGTCTAAATCAGCAATAATATCTTCACTATTTTCAATACCTATAGACAGCCTTATCATATCAGGAGTGACCCCCGATTTTTCCTGCTCATCTTCATCCAGCTGTTGATGAGTGGTACTGGCAGGATGTATAGCCAGAGATTTAGCATCTCCCACATTGGCCAGATGAGAAATTAGCTGCAGATCTTCTATAAACTCCACACCTTTCTGTTTACCTCCTTTTACTCCAAAGGTCAAAATGGCTCCAAATCCCTTATTCAGGTACTGTTTAGCAGTTTCATGGGTTATATGATTTTTGAGACCGGGATAATTTACCCAGGAAACCTCTTCATGCTGTTCCAGAAATTCAGCTACCTTTTGGGCATTTTGACAGTGCTTTTCCATCCGCAGTTCCAGTGTTTCCAGCCCCTGCAAAAACAAAAAGGAATTAAAGGGGCTTAAACAGCTGCCCAAATCGCGCAAAAGCTGAACCCTGGCTTTAGCTATATAGGCAGCTTCCCCGAAATGATCCGTATAAACTATACCGTGATAACTGGGATCAGGTTCGCTCAATTCCGGATAGTCAAAGGTTTCCCAGTCAAAATTGCCGCTGTCAACTATGATGCCGCCGATGGAAGTTCCATGTCCACCGATAAATTTAGTGGTGGAATGGATCACGATATCTGCTCCATGTTCAATGGGTCGGCAGAGATAGGGGGTGGCAAAGGTGTTATCCACAATAAGGGGAACACCGGCATTATGGGCTATTTCAGCTATCTTTTCTATATTCGGCACATCCAGTCGGGGATTGCCAATTGTTTCAATATAGAGAGCTCGAGTTTTCTCATTAATATTTTCCTGAAAACTCTCCGGTTCGTGGGAATCGGCAAATTTTACTTCCACTCCGTATCTGGGCAGAGTGTGGGCAAAAAGATTATAGGTGCCTCCATATAGGGAACTGCCGCTGACAATTTCCTGTCCCTGGCGGGCTATATTTAGTATAGAAATGGTTTCTGCTGACTGGCCAGACGAAACAGCCAGGGCACCTACTCCACCTTCTAGCGCAGCCATTCTTTCCTCCAGCACTTCATTGGTGGGATTCATTATGCGGGAATAGATATTGCCCGGTTCATCCAGGGCAAATAAATCGGCGGCATGATCGGTGTCATCAAAAACATAAGATGTAGTCTGATAGATAGGTACTGCCCGAGACCCCGTAGCAGGGTCAGGTTCCTGTCCGGCATGAACGCTTAATGTGGAAAATCCATAAGATTTGTTATTGCTCATTTTAAATTTCCTCCTCTTTTCAGTTGTACTGAGCTATATTTTAGGTTTTGATGGTGGAAGATAGCAGCAGGAAATTTACTCATATTTTTGAGAAATAAAAAATCCCCTTCCTGAAAGGAAGAGGTGTAAGTGTTTTACACCGCTTATCTCTCAGGAAAATATTCCTGCAGGATTTGGCACCAAGCAAAGATTTTGCCGGTTGCCGGGCTTCATAGGGCCAGTCCCTCCACCACTCTTGATAAGCAGAAATGTTATTCGATTTTTAGTCATGCTAACATGTTAAAGTATTTTTGTCAAGCCATTTACTCTACTTTTTTGACTTTAGTAGAAAGATATATTAATATAGCAAAAAAAGATTACTGGAGGTGAAACCTATGACAGAAATAGTTGATGTATCACTGGCCTTATATGATAACATGGGTACTTTTCCGGCACCTACTCATGTAGAAACAGAATTGAAGGATACTGGCACACATGAAGAAGAGGGAATGGCGGTATCTAAGCTAAAGACTTCCACTCACACCGGGACACATATTGATTCCCCCTATCATTTTGTGGCTGAAGGACGGAAGCTGGATGAGATTTCTCCGGATAGATTTATCAGGCCTGCGGTTTTGCTGGATTTTTCTCATAAAGAGGCAAAAGGTGGCGTGACTGCTGCAGAATTAGAGGAAAAAAATGTGAGCATAGATGAAGGCGATATTGTCATTATCAGAACAGACTGGACAGATAAAATGGAAGGTAAATCCGGCTTTTTCATGGAAAGTCCCTATCTGGAGCCAGATGCTGCCCGATGGCTGGTAGGTAAAAATATCTCTGGATTTGGCCTTGATGCGGGCAATGTTGAGAATCCGGATAAAATGGATACTGATAAAGCGGCTGAGATACATAAAATTCTGCTGGGGGCTGGTCTTATAATTATCGAAGGTCTGACAAATCTCTCACAGATCCCTGAAGGAAGGCACGAAATTTTCGCCCTGCCCCTTAAATTAAACGATTGTGAGGGAGCGCCGGCTCGAGTCATGATTAGAGTGAATGAAATAGGGTGAGTTGAGCAAATTTTTAAGTTTGCTTTCACCTGAAGATTAATAAACGAGTAATTTTTTAATCCTGCTGCAACGATAAATTTTAATATTAGCTGCATATTTTTCAACTGCCGGGTACCCACCCGGTATAATTTTTTTAAAATTATTTAAAATTAAACATAATATAATCATGATTATATATGGTTATTAGGCTTGACAAGGGGGAGAATATGTGCTTATTATTATACAGGGTTAAATTATTTATGAGAATTAATTAGCTCTAATTTTCTCCAGTGTGCTTTAATATATATTTATATATACTTTTAAATATTAATTATTTTATATTTAGCTTGATTATGTATTTGTTTACCAAATATCTATTTTTAAGAACAGTCAATATTTTTAATTGTCGATAAATCCTAAGAAACAGAAAAGGAGGTAGTGAAATATGCCGGAATATAAAGTAAAAATGGAGGATCAGACTATATCTTTCCAGGCTGATGGGGAAGAAGATGCTTTTATGACCATTATAAATAATCTGGAAAAAACAAAAGATATAAGGGAAAATGAAAAGAATATGAATTTGTGGGAAAAGGAAGATTTTGATTTTGAGGAAAAAGAAAATGATTATTCGGCTCTGGAGTTAATGCTCAGGAATAAAAGATTGACCAGGGAAAATCTCTTTGGCAAAAGAGGCAGATAAAACAAAAGTATATAATAGTTATAATAATATAGTAAACAAGTAAAATAGTTAAAGAAACCCCCGGTGTAGAGGAAATGATTAGACGGGGGTAGATTTCTTTCCACAAAAATTTATTTTTTACCCAATTTTTTAATTAATAGGGGGGAGATTACTAATGCTAAGAGAGGGAATTGAAGAAGAAATTATTGCCTGGATGCAGAGAAAAGTAGCGGAAAGAGATTGTGAGGGAGCCGTAGTTGGTTTGAGTGGTGGAATTGATTCTTCCACTACAGCAGTTTTATCCAAAAAAGCTTTTGGCGATAACTGCCTGGGAGTGATGCTGCCAGCCAGCGGCACAATAAGCAAAGATATGGAATATTCCCAGATGGTAGCTGAGGAATTTGATATAGAGACCATCACACTTAATATGAAAGATGTAAATGATCAGCTGGAAGAGACCTTTCATTCTTTAGGTCTGGAAAAAGTTGATAGAGGTTGTTATCCACAGACTGCTATAGATACACCCGACTGTGCAGAGCAAAACATACAGACACGTATGCGTATGATGGCCCTTTATTATATTGCAGAGTGTAAAAATTATGTGGTAATGGGCACAAATAATAAAAGTGAGGTTATTTCCGGCTACTTTACTAAATATGGAGATGGGGGAACTGATATGCGTCCCCTGGGAGATCTGCTCAAAACTGAAGTCTGGGAACTGGCGGAACGAATTGGTGTGCCTGAGGAAATAATTGAAAGACCTCCTACTGGTGGTCTGCAGGGAGGCGAAGAAGGAGCCACAGATGCCGAAGAATTTGGCGTAGATTATGAAACTTTTGATGAAATATATCTGGCCTTAGAAAATGGTGAAGACCTTACTCAGTATAATATTGATAAGGTTAATCGCGTGATAGAAATACTGGCTACTGCTAAAAACAAAGACAGTGTTCCCGTCTTTTACAAAGATTAAATCCGGTAGAATATGTGTGAAGGGTGATAAATTAAGTTAAATGTATTTAAATAGAGAACTGAAAAAGCCCCCTCTGAAACCCCGGGGGGCTTTTCTCATTTGCTTTTAGTTAAGAGTATTGAAATGAATAGGGTGCGAAGTCACCTGTGCAAGAGGTACTACCTGCCAGGTTTCCCTCAACCACTGATAATACTTATCACCTTTTAATATTTCGATTTCGTCTCCTTCGTAACGAAAATGATTGTCTTTAGTTTGGCCTATTTTGCCAATAGTAGTTTCCTCTCCGGGGAAAAAGGTGTATATAGTATATACTACCCCGGTTATATTTTCAGTCCACCAAAAAGTCATATATTCCAGTTCCTGAAGGGAAGCCGGTAGATTATTCAGGCTATACGAAGAGGGGAGAGCTATAGCTTCTCTGCCGGCAGGTCCTGTTATACTTAGAAAAAAACTATAGGTGTAATTTTTCTCTACTCCGCCAAAATCAATTTCGGATATTCTCGGCGGAAAGACATAATCTATTTCTCCACCTATAGTAAACCAGTATTCCTCGCCGGGCTGGAGATGGGTAAAATCCAGCTGATAGACTCCTTCCTGCCCTTCAGCGGCGGTGACCAACCGAGAACTCTCCCTATTTTTATTTTTCCTCCCTTTGCAAAGCAGAAAATCTTCATTATCTTCCAGCTCAAGAGTGAATTTTGCTGTATCAGCATTATTTTCTGTTTCCAATCTGGTTATAGATTTTATGAAATCAGGTAGTTCAGGAACTTTTAAATAAAGTTTCTGCTGATCATCATTTTGTTCCTGATTCTGTTCCTGAGAAATTGTTTCATCTACAAAAGGCTAAATTGATAATCACCGCTTTCACCCTTTAGATAAGAGGTGCTGGCCTTTTCTTCATTTTCCTGCCAGTTTTCTTTTAAGGGCAGAGTTTCCTGTGCTGGCTCACCATTCCAGCTGAAACTGTTGTCTTCAGTTTGGCCTATTAATTCGGCCCTTTCCTCGGGGCGGTTGAGCAGATAAATATGATACTCGGAAATTCCGGAGGCAAGCTCCCATTCCAGCTCAATTGTATTATTACCTTCAGCCATCTCCGGACCATCTGTCAATTTATGGACACGGGTAGTATCTATGAGCTTTTCCCCGCTAACGGTTTCAGCTCCCAGCAAAAACTCATGGGTTTCATTCTGGTTATCAGAAGGTGTTATACTGATATCTCGGGGGACCCGGGCAAAAATTTCTGGCTGTTCAAAACGCATTACATATTCCTCACCGGGTTCCAGGTCGGGTATGACGAAACTCAAAACTTCTCCTTCATAATCTTCTTTTGCCAGCTCTATAGTATTATGCAGAGCTGAATTCTTTTCTCCCCAGCGGACTATTATAGGAACGTTATGGCTGGGCAGGCAGGAAAATTCCACTCCACCTGGCACAGTTTTCATTTCTACCTGGCTGATAATATTGTATTCTTTAAAACCTTCTTTAAAAGCATTCATTACCTTTTTGATAAACATATTATAACCGGACATGGGAGAGTTAGCGGCCCTTAAATTCCAGGCTTCTTTATCCTGGCCACTCAAAGTTTTATACATTTTCACAGCAGTGGAAAAGAGAGAATTGATTTCTTTTTGGTTTATGGAGCGATTTCCACCGGGTTTAGCATATTTTCTCACATAGTTAATGCCTTTCCATTTGGAAAATACCAGAGAGTCAGCAAATTTACCAGAGGCATCCATAGAAAAAAGTGGTCCAGTTACTTTGGCCATAATAATCATCTCCTAATTAATTTTTATTTTTGCGGCTAAAAACTAAGTTTAGCAGTCAAGACTTAAAGCTTTGGCGATTTCCTCAGATGAAGGCAGGATTTCTTCCACACTGGCAACAAGTATTAAAGCTTTTTCGGTCCGGCATATAGGACAGGAGGCGATTCCTATTTCTTCGGGTCCCGCTGCTTCAATTATTGACTGATGTCCACAGCATTCACAGCTTACAATATAGTTCACTTTTTCCCTCCTTTCTGGCCCGGCGCTGTAAAAATATTATCAGCAGATAGCTCAGGGGACAACCAGGATAGATAGCAATAAAGATAAGATTATATACTATTGGTAATTTTCAGACAACTATACTAAAAAAATATAGGATAAAAATAAGGGACTTATTCAAAACATCTGGAGGAATCTGATTATAGTCTCTCTTCATAATACTTATTATTGGAAGCTATGAAGCTTAGTTTACATGAAATTTTTTCTATATTTAGGTTTAGACTTCGGCCAAAAAACAGCGCTTCCTTCGCGCAAGCTTATCCATGAGCTTATGCTCAGACCGGCAAAAAAGGGTGTAAGCAATCCTGATTATACAGTATATACAGCGATTTCACGAGCTGCTTTGGAGAAGAGCCAAAAATAATTTAGAGCCCGGAGAGCCCGGGCTCTAAATTATTTTTCATATTTACTTTAAGTTAAAATAGAATTAGAGTGAATGAGAAATTTCAGTAGTTTCCGTTATGGCATCATGTCTCCCATATCGGCTTCTATATCCAGCTCATCCATTACTTCTTCAGTGATATTATCGGTTTCTAGCTCTTCTTCTCCGGTAACAATAGCTTCGGGATTTAAAACCACATCATAGCCCAGAGTTTCTGCGGCTTCTTCAATGTCTGCTTCAACTTCTTCTATTGCACTCTGCATAAGCTCCTGCTGCAGCATTTCCAGCTCCTGCTGCATCTCCTGTTGTCTGGCCTGCTGTTCTTCCTCATCCAGATCTTCCATTTCCTCCATCATAGTCATCTGTTCCTGCTGTAGTTCCTGTTGAGCTTCCTGTATGGCAGGGTGGCCCATTAAAACTTCCTGCATCTCGACAGTACCGACATTAATATCCTGAGCTATAACATTGCCGCTCATACCCAGCATAAGACCTGCCATGAGAATTACAGCGATAATTGTTGACTTTACTTTAATAAATTAGCCTCCTAGTTAGGTATTATTCAAGCTTAAGTTTGTAAGTTTGCTGCAATTTATCTCTTTTATTCTTGCATCTGATAAAAGTATAACGTAAAAATGTGATAATTTTATATAAAAACCATCAAAGTTATAGAATATCTGGCTTCTAAATTAAGGCGTATTAAATTCTGAATATTATATTTTGGCAGGAATTTAACTATGAGTATAGTATTTAAATTATGGTGTTTTTATGTTAAATTATGATAATGAATTAACTACTCTATTGTTAGTCAAAATTATAGTAAAATTATAGTTAAGATTTCCTCACAATAAAATTATCCAGCTTTTTGGAAATTTTACTAAGTAATAACCCTTATTTACAGGGGGGAATTTTTTTGAAATTATTTTTTGCTAGTTGAGTTAATTTAGAGATTTTGAAAAATCGACTTGATAATTTAGCACATCACAACAAATAGCATTATAACAGATTTGAGATCAAATTTAAAAAAACGATAATAAAATTTGTCCAGGAAAGGAGAGGGAGCATGTTTTTTAGCAGTGATAACGATGTAGAAACCGAAGGATTAAGCCTTTCTATTAAACTTTTAATTATGTTTCTTTTGTTAAGCCTGCTGCCGGCCGGAATCATGGCTTATCTGGGATTTTATCAGGGCAGTCAGGGTCTGGAAGAAGCTGCCTTTGAAAATTTACAGGGGGTCAGGAATGCCCGGGGGCAGCTGGTGGAACAGTATTTTGACGCCATACTGGAAGATTTAGTCGCAGTTGCTGATATGCCTCTGATGGAAGAGGGAGTAGGGGAATTTGCCGAGGCGTTTGAAGGTGGATTGGATAGTGCTCGGTACGCTTTTGCAGAAGACCAATATGCTCATGAGCTGGAAGAAGTAATAGAGCACCGAAATCTTAGAGAGGTATTTCTAATAGATACGGAAGGTAATGTTGTTTTTACACCCGGGGAAAGAGAAGATTTAGCAGTTAATCTAGAAGAAGGGGAATTTGCCGATACCAGACTGGCCCAGGCCTATGAAAGGGGCCGCGAAGAGACCAATCTTACTGATCTGGATATTTACGACCTGCACGGAGAACCCACCTTTTTTGCTGGAACCCCGATCGAAGATGATACTACGGGAGAATTGCTGGGAGTTCTGGTTTTTGAGATTCCCTTTGCCGAGGTAAATCAAATAATGCTTAGAGAAGATGGTCTGGGAGAAACTGGTGAGGTGTTTTTGGTTAACTCTGACGGTTTAATGATTACTGATGCTCGAGGGGCCGAAGAAGATACAATATTGACCCAGGAAGTTGAAATGGAAGCTTTAGATTTAGCTCTTGCCGGTGAAAGCGGTGAGATGCTGGCAGAAAATTATCGCGGGGAAGAAGTTTTAGCTTCCTATCAACATGTGGGGATTATGGATATAGACTGGGCACTTATAACTACTCTGGAAGAAGCTGAGGCTTTTGCCGCCGTAGATAATCTGCTTAATACCACTCTCTGGGCCAGCGGCATAATACTGGTTATTGTAATTATTGCGGCCTACCTTTTCTCTCAAAGCCTTATAAATCCTCTGCTTAAAGCAGTGGGATTTGCCGATAAAATTGCAGATGGCGAACTTTCTGTAGAAAATATTGAGGTAAAACAGAAAGATGAGCGCGGAGTTTTGGCCCGGGCTTTAAATGAGATGAAAGCAGAGTTGAAGAAAACTATAACAGGTGTCACCGAAGTTTCACAGGATCTAACTTCTCAGAGCCAGGAGCTTTCTGCTACCAGTGAAGAGATGTCAGCTTCAGCTCAGGAGATAAGTACTGCAATTGAGGAGGTAGCTTCCGGTTCGGAGGAACAGACCGCTCAGATAGATGAAACCGAAAGCAGTATTAAAGGTTTAAGCAAACAGATACAAAATGTCAGTGAGAGAGCAGAAGCCATGGATGATAGAGCCAGTCAGGTAAGAAAAGAAGTAGAGAAAGGCAACAAAGCAGTCAAGGCCTCCACCGAACAGATAAATAGGGTCAGTACCAACCAGGAGGATGTGGCAGAGGATATTAATGAACTGGGAGATCTTTCTGAAGAAATTGATGAGATTGTGGAGATGATTAACAGCATATCAGAACAGACCAATCTTCTGGCTTTAAATGCGGCCATAGAAGCAGCCAGAGCCGGAGAAGCTGGTCAAGGGTTTAGTGTGGTAGCAGATGAGATAAGACAGCTGGCAGAAGAATCTTCCCGGGCAACCGAAGAAATAGGAGAATTGATAGCTGAAATTCAGAATAAAGTTGATGATACCATCAACAGGATGGAAGAGACCGACCAGGTGGTTGACAGGAGTGTTTCTGCTATCGAGTCCACCGAAGATGTCTTCGGAGAGATTGAGAAAGCTGTTGAGAGTCTGACAGAACTTATAGATGAAGTAGTGGAAAGCGCCGAAGGTATGGCAGCCAACAGCAGCCAGGTAAGTGCAGCTGTGTCAGAAGTGGCGGCTGTCAGTGAGGAGCTTTCCGGTAATGCCGAAGAAGTAGCTGCTTCCAGCCAGGAACAGAGTGCTACTACCCAGGATATAGCTGAAGCAGCGGAGAATCTTTCCGAGCTGGCTGAAACTCTAGCGGAAAGAACCGATAAATTCCACATATAAAGATATAAAGTATAAAAATTTACAACGAAATATATAGTTGTCGGATAAATTAGGATTATAAATTACAGCTGTCAGTTCAATTTGGGGCTGAGTTTCTGTAAAGCGTGTAACGCGCAATAACGCGCAGGTGAACTCAGCAGCCAGATTGGGCTGGCAGCTTTTGTTTTTGCAATATGTTTATGCTTATTTTGTTTGGTCGAATTTGTGAGATTGGTAAGCAGCTGGCTAAATTTCTTTAACTTAATTTTAACCCCCCTTGTTTATGAAATATACTCCTGTTAGCATAGGAGAAATTACAAAAATTAAATGGGGGTAGACAAAATGAAAAATATTATAGCGCTGGATGCAGGACACGGGGGAAGAGATTTCGGTGCCCTGGGCAAAAACTTTCGAGAAAAAGATTTAAACTTAAAACTGGGGGCAGAATTATTCACCCAGCTGCTGGAACTTAAAATGAGACCAATTCTGCTTCGTTCGGGAGACTATGACCTTTCTTTGCGAGAAAGAGTTAATATAGCCAGTAAAAAAGAAGCAGATGTTTTTTTATCTTTGCATCACAATGGGTTTTCTAATCCCGCTGCGCGAGGCTGTGAAACCTTTTATTTTCCCGGCAGCAAACAGGGCAGAAAATTAGCCAGGCATATGCAGACAGAAATGCTTAAATTTCTTTCCGTTCCTGACCGGGGCATTAAGTCCAGCAAGAATTTATATGTGCTGCGGGCTACCTCTATGCCGGCTGTTTTGGTGGAGCCGCTATTTGTCACCAGTCCTCAGGATCAAGAAATTTACAGCACCTCAGATTATTTTAAAGAACTGGCCGCCCGTCTGATCCGGGGGCTGCATAAATTTTTTAAATCCGGGCATTTTTAATCGGTTGCCAGCCCCGAAGTATTTTGTTATTATAATAATTGAAAAGTAAAATAATTTGATATTTTCAAAAATTTATTGTAAACAGGGGGGATAGCATGAAGAAGATCGGAAGAGAAGAGGTGGTATTTTCATTTGAACCCGGGCTTGATGTTATTGCAGAAGTCAAGCCGGGGGAAGAATTTGAAGTCTCGGTGCGGGATGGATTCAACGAAGCCATTAAGTCACCTGAAGATACTCTGGGTGATCTGGACTGGGATAAACTGGCGCCTGCTACCGGCCCTATAGGTGTTGCGGGAGCCGAACCGGGGGATGCGCTCAAAATAGAAGTGGAGAATATAGAAGTAGATGAAAAAGGTGCAATGGTAACCATTCCCGATGCCGGATGTTTTGGCGATGAGCTGGAGGATTCTTCTACCCGCATTGTGCCCATTGAAAATGGCAGAGCCCTTTTTAAAGAAGAGATCGATCTTGAGATTAATCCCATGATAGGTGTAATGGGAACTATGCCGGATGATGAAGAAATTGATACCGGCAACCCCGGACAGCACGGGGGCAATATGGATATCAAGCATCTAGGAGCTGGCAGCACACTTTATCTGCCTGTTTTTGAGGAAAAAGGTAAGCTGGCTTTAGGCGATATGCATGCTGTTATGGGTGATGGTGAAGTTTCTATTTGTGGGGTAGAAATCGGGGGAGAAGTTACCATGAAAGTTGATCTCCTCAAAAATAAAAGTCGAGAGTGGCCCATGCTGGAGACGGAAAATTACTGGTATATCATAGCTTCTCATGAAGAAATAGATCAGGCTATTGATATTGGTCTCGAGTTTATGTATGGTTTTATAGAGGAAAATACTCCCCTGGATAAGAGTGAAATAATTTCGCTTATGAGTATAGCAGGTGAAGTTGAAGTCTGTCAGCTGGTAAACCCCCGCAAAACTGTGAGAGTGGGAATAAGTAAAGAAAGTTTAAAAAATTATCAGGTAGAGTTTTAAAATCGATTATTTTGTTTTATTACTTGACAATATTAAAGTTTTAATCTATAATACTTTGTAACATGCAAAAAATTATATTATAAATTTTTTAAAAGCAGTGATGAGGACGAGTAGGTTGAAGATGTTCTCCAGAGAGGGAAGATTATCAGCTGGGAATCTTCCTGGAACTATTCGACCGAAAACCACCTCGGAGCTGGCTCTCGAAAGCCCATTTGTGGTGAGTAGTGATAGCCCGTGTAAAATCGTTATTCTATTGAGTGAAATCTGTCGGCTGAACATTTTCCGACAGATTTTAATAGAGTGGGACCGCGAACCCTTCGTCTCTAGGAAACTGGAGGCGGGGGGTTTTTCTATTTTTACCTTACAAATACTTTATTGAGGAGGAGAAAATATGCAATTTTCATCGAGAATGAAGAATTTAAAGACGGAAGAGGCTTTTGAAGTGCTGGAAGAAGTAAATAGTCTGAGAGAAGAGGGAAGAGATGTGATCAGTCTGGCCATAGGTGAGCCCGATTTTAATACACCCGATAAGGTAAAAAAAGCGGGTATAGAAGCCATAAAAGCTGGTAAAACAGGTTACAGTCCTTCACCGGGTATTCCTGAATTGCGCGAGGAGATAGCAGGTCATTTATCTGCTTCGCGCGGAGTAAAATATTCCCGGCAGAATACGGTGGCTGCTCCTGGCGCTAAACCCCTGATATTTTACGGGTTACTGGCGGTAATTGAACCCGGTTCTGAGGTGATTTATCCCAGTCCCGGTTTTCCGGTCTATGAATCTCTCATTGAGATTTTTGATGGTAGGGCAGTACCCTATTCCCTGCCGGCAGAAGAGGGATTTGAACTCGATCCGGAAGAAATTGAGGCTAAAGTGAATGCTAATACCGACGCCATCATCATAAATTCACCGCATAATCCCACTGGCAGTGTAATTTCCCGTGCTAAGCTGGAAAAATTGGCTGATATAGCAAAAGAATACGATTTATGGGTTATTTCCGATGAAGTTTATTTTGAGCTTGTCTACGATGACAGCATTGCCAGTATAGCAGCTTTGCCTGGCATGAAAGAGAGAACTCTGATAATTGATAGTTTTTCTAAATCCTATGCTATGACTGGCTGGAGGATCGGCTTTGGAGGTGGGCCGCAGGATTTAATCGCCATAATTAGCAAACTCATCACTAACTCGGTTTCCTGTACTGCTACTTTCACCCAGCATGCAGCGGTCAAAGCATTAAGGTCATGTGATGATTTTTTGCAAAATATAGTGGAGGAACTGGAGGAAAGAAGAGATTTAGTTTACACAGGACTTAACGAGGTAAAAGGCATAAAATGTCAAAAACCGGAAGGTGCTTTTTATGCTTATGCAGATGTTACAGAGGTTTGCCAGCTGCTGGGACTTAAAAATGCGGCTGAATTGCAAGAATTTCTTCTGGAACAGGCCGGAGTAGCTGTTTTATACCGGGAATGTTTCGGCGATAAATTAGCAGATGAAAAGCGGGAATATATCAGGATCTCTTATGCCAACAGCCAGGAAAATATTGCAGAAGCACTGGGAAGAATAAAAAATCTTGTGCATAAAAAAGCTGAAATCTATCTGAGCAAAAGCTCCTGATTGTTTTGGTAATCAAGTTAATAATTTTAGAAAAATTAAAGGAATTTAGACATCTTCTTGGAATTCATATATTGAAATAGATTTCACAGGTATTTAAATAATCTAAAGGGGGAATATTAAGTATGCCGGAAAAGAAGAGCATTCTCGATTTTTATGAGATGAAGGAAAAGGGGGAGAAGGTAGCCTGGATTACAGCTTACGATTTTCCTACCGCTCAGTTTGCCGAAAAAGCGGGTATGGATATGATTCTGGTAGGGGACTCTCTGGGCATGGTTGTCAAGGGCTATGAAGGTACTGAACCGGTAACTATGGAAGATTGTATAGCTCACTCTCAGGATGTAAGAAGAGGTGCACCCAATACTTTTTGCATAGGTGATATGCCTTTAGGCTCCTATCAGTCATCCCGTGAAGATGCCGTAAACAATGCCATCCGCTTTTTGAAAGAGGCAGATATGGATGCCATTAAACTTGAAGGTGGACGCAGGGTTTGTGACCAGATAGAAGCCATTACCGAAGCTGGTGTAGTGGTATTTGGGCATATTGGTTTAACACCGCAGAGTTCAGGCCAGCTGGGCGGATTTAAAGCTCAGGGTCTGCATGTGGACAGTGCCCGGGAGCTGATTAAAGATGCCATAGCCGTAGAGGAGGCCGGCTGTGAAGCGCTTTTGGTGGAAGCGGTGCCGCCGAAGGTTACAGGATTTATAGCAGATAAGCTGGAGATTCCGGTATATTCTATAGGTGCCGGCAAGCCCTGTGATGGACAGCTGTTAATATGTGGAGATATGCTGGGAATGTTCGAAGCATTTACACCTAAGTTTGTCAAGCAATATGCCAATTTAGCGGAAATTGAAACTCAGGCTTTCGAAGAATATATTGAAGATGTTAAGGAAGAGAAATTTCCCACTGATGACCATGTGTACAACATAAAAGAGAGTGAAGAAAAATTTGAAAAGATGTTCGA
>CAYOFJ010000009.1:0-20114 GCA_964403065.1 uncultured Halanaerobiaceae bacterium
AGCCCAAATTATAATTGTGTCATCTTCTTCATCATAATCTGCTATCCCTTTTTCCACCTGTAAGGGCACCTGATCTAAAAACTGGGTGCGATATTCGCCTTCTATGATATAGTCAGCTTCTGCAAAACCCTCTTCTACATCACCTTTTCTAATATGATGGTTGCAAACTATATTGTCACAGCACAAATCATCATCTATATAATGAGTAACTTCTATATAATCATCTTTATGAACCTGAGGGCAATCTTCCTCAATAGCTTTTTCCATATTATCTACAACTTCCAGTTCTTCAACTTCAACTTCAATTTTTTTCCGCGCTTCCAGAGCGGCCTCATCACTTTTTGCCACAACTAAAGCCAGAGCATCGCCCATATAACGCATTTTTTCATCAATACCTACCAGCACTGGCTGATCTTTTATAATGAGACCAAAATTGCTCAGTTCAGGGAAATCAGCAGCCGTAAATATATCTACGACGCCTGGTACCTCCAGAGCTTTACTAACATCAATATCGCGCAAATATGCATGAGGATGGGGAGCTCGCTTTACCCGCATATGAAGCAAATTATCGAAATCATTAGTTAAATCTTCAGTATATTCTGCTGCTCCCGTAACTTTATCCCGGGCATCAACTTTGTCTGCATCTTTTCCTACACTTCTTTTACTCAACTTCATCACTCCCCTCAGGCATATTTTCAGCGGCCGCTTCCACTGCCTCTACTATTTTTTGATAACCAGTACAGCGGCAAATATTTCCGGCCAGAGCCTCTCTAATTTCCTGGCGATCAGGTGAATTGTTGAGCTCCAGCAGCTTTTTGGCCGTCATAATAGCTCCGGGAGTGCAAAACCCACATTGAACTGCCCCTTCCTCTATAAAACTTTTCTGCAGGGGATGAAGTTCTTCTCCGGAAGCCAAATTTTCTATTGTTTCAATTTTAGCACCATCCGCCTGTGGAGCTAAAACCAAACAGGAAGCCACAGGTTCTCCATTCATTATTACTGTACAGGCACCACATTCACCTTTGCCACAACCTTCTTTAGCTCCGGTCAATCCCAAATCTTTTCGTATTATATCCAGCAAACGCTGTCTGGCACTAACCTCCAGCGTCCTTTTCTGGCCATTGACGATTAAAGTAATCTCCATTAGGAATCAGCCTCCCGCTCTTTAAGAAAAGCTTTCAAAGCTCTTGTTGTTATATCGCGGGTTACCTGACGGCGATAATCTTCGGTACCTCTTATATCATCAATAGGTTTCACATTTTCCGCCGCCAAATCTCCTGCTGTTTCTATATTTATCTGTTCAATTTTGTTGCCCCGCAGAAAATCGGCAACGTCATCCAGCATAATCGGGGTTGGAGCCACCGCTCCGTAACAGGGACGGGCCTGTTTAATTTTACCATCTTCAGTAAAGTTTAAGACTATAGCAGTCGTAACACTGGATATAATCATAGCCTGCCGTTTGCCAACTTTTTCCCAGTAATGAAATTCTTGTTCAGAAGGCCGGGGCAGAATAATTTCCAGAAGTAGTTCACTGGGTTTTAGAGCATTCTGTTTGGGCCCCAGGAAAAACTCTTCGGCCGGTATCTCTCTTTTACCATCGACACTGCCCACTACAAACCTGGCTTGATATGCCAGCAAAGGGGCCAGTGTATCTCCGGCAGGTGAGGCTGTTACTATATTGCCACCTATTGTTCCTCGACTTCTTATCTGCCAGGACCCTACTTCAGAGGCAGATTGACTCAATAAAGGTAGCCGATTTTGAATTTTTTCTTTCTCGGCCAGTTCCTGATGTGTCACCATACTGCCAATTCTTATCTCTTTTTCGCCGAAAGAAATTTCTTTCAATTCATCTATATTATTGAGATCGAGCCAGTGCTCAACCTCATGCAATTCTTCAAAGTGATCTACCATAACATCGGTCCCACCTGCTATCACCACAGCATGATAACCAAGTTCCTTGCGAATCTGCAGGGCTTTACTTAAACTTTCGGGGGAATAATACTCTCCCCGCAATTTAGAACCGTCTCCAGACATCCCTGGCCTGTTCTCTGCACTTTCGTCTGATTTTATCATTATCCAGAACCTGCACCTCCCCATTTTCCATGATGATATTCCCGCGAGCAATAGTAGTCTCAACATCTCCACCCTGTATACCCATTAATAAGTGAGCAGAAAGGTTGTCTTCTGTAACAGGAGTGGGGGGATCATAATCGACAATTATTACATCAGCACCAGCCCCTGCTTCCAGACTGCCCAGCTTTTTGGCAAATACGTTTTCAGCCAGCTGACTGTTTACCTCAAACAACATCTCTTCTGCCATTCCCCCACCAGCCCCCGGATCTCCAGCTAGATGAGAAGGCAGTAAATCAGCAGTTTTGAGGCTTTCCCACATATCAGTAGTATAACCATCAGTACCAAGACCAATATCCAGACCTGTCTCATGGGCGGCAATTAAATCAGCTGTACCCACAGCATTAGACAGGTTTGACTGGGGATTATGAATTAAATAACAATTTTTATCAGCTAAAATTTCATATTCTTCCGGAGTCAGGTGTACACCATGTATTGCTAAAGTACCGGGCTGCCAGAGATCAAAACTATCCAGACGATCTATAATATTATCATATCCTCTTTTTTGACTATCCTCTACATCTGCCCTGCCTTCTGCCACATGCAGATGCAGCGGAACATTTAAGTCACTAATAATCTCCGCTGTTTTTTCCAGAGTTTCATCTTCTACAGTAAAAGAAGCATGCATCCCCAGTTTTCCCGCCAGATAAGATCTTTCCTCTTTCTTTAAACTTTCCAGATAGCGAATATTTTCCTGTAAACTTTTCTCCCGCGCTTCTTCTCCATGGCGATCGGAAACTTCAAAACAAAGACTGGCTCTTAATCCCACATCCTCTACTGCCTGACGTATAATATCCAGCGAACCTTCTATTAAACCATAACTGGCATGATGGTCAAAGACAGTTGTAGTACCGCTTTCTACACCTTCCAGCAGTGCATACACAGCACTGTAATAAATATCTTCTTCTGTGGCCAGAGTTTCATCTAAACGCCACCACAGTTTCTCCAGAATTTCCACAAAATTACCGGGAGGATCATCAGTTTTAAGATCCATGCCCCGGGCAAAAGTGCTGTAAAAATGCATGTGAGAGTTTATGAGTCCAGGCATTATCAAACCATTTTCAGCATCTATAATTTCGGCCTGCGGATTGTTCTGGCGCAATTCTTCTCCTGGTCCCACAGCAATAATTTCATCACCGTCTATAAGTACTCCCCCATCTTCTATCAATTCTCCCTCATTATTGCAGGTGACAACTGTTCCATTTAGCACCAGCTTCATTAGCTTTCAGCCTCCTCGGCCAGCATTCGGCCAGCAATCTTGTTGGTTTTTACAGCCACATCCTCTTCCGAAATGGTCTGCACTTCTCCATCCCTGACTACAATTTCTCCATCTACCATCGTCAGATCAACCTCATTATTCAAACCGGTATTTATCAGAGCTGAAACAGGATCAGAAAGCCCTCCAGCCAGAGGTAATCTGCTGCTATCCAGCAGAAAAAGGTCGGCCGCCTGCCCTTCTGATAAACTGCCTATTTCAGGCTGCTGTAAAATTTCCCGTCCTCCCCGGGTGGCAAGGCGCAAAATATCTTCAGGCCCCATGGAAGTAATACCGTGAGAAAGTTTATGGAGTAAAAGCGCAGTCTTCATTTCAGCAATCATATCGGAAGCATCATTACTGGCACTTCCATCCACCGCCAGACCCACCGGCACACCAGCATCCAGCATCTCCGGGATCGGGGCAATTCCGGAAGAAAGTTTCATATTAGAAACCGGACAGTGAGCTACTCCTGTACCGTGGCTGGCCAATTCTTTAATTTCTTCAGTATCTAAATGTACTGCATGAGCAAAAAATACATCTGAGCCTATCCAGTTTACTTCCTTCATATATTCCAGGGGAGACATACCAAACTTTTGTTGACAGAATTCATCCTCATCAGCAGTTTCGGCCAGATGAGTGTGAGCAAGAACTTCATGTTCTCGGGCCAGCTCTATTGACTCCTGCATCAAAGATCTGGTCACTGAAAAAGGAGAGCAGGGCGAAACAATCACCCGTTGGCGGGCAAAGGGATCAGGATCATGAAATTTTTTAATAACCCGTTCTGTATCCTGCAGAATTTCCTGTTCACTTTGCACAACTTCATCCGGGGGAAGCCCCCCATCCTTTTCACCCAGTGACATACTTCCGCGACAGGCATGCAGTCTAATTCCTATTTGTTCGGCAGCGGCAAACTCTCTATCAATTAAATCATGTCTTTCCTGATCGGGAAAAACATAAAATTGATCTACCGTAGTTGTACAGCCAGATTTTAACAGTTCAGCTGCCGCCGTAAGCGTACTATAGTATACAGCTTCCGGATTTAAATGGGACCAGATTGGGTAGAGATACTGCAGCCAATCGAATAACTCTACATCCTGTACTTCTCTGATATTACGGGTTAGAACCTGATAAAAATGATGATGAGTATTTATCAGGCCCGGAAACATAAAATACTTATCAGCATTTATAATTTCCACTTCACTTTTCTCCACTCCTGAAGGCAGAGATAAATTAGCCCCTATAGCTGTAATTTGCCCATCTTCTACAAGTAAATCACAGTTTTTTAGCCTGCTCTCTTTTTCATCCATGGTAATTATTTCTTTCACATTTTTAAAAAGAGTAATAGACAAGGATTATTCTCCTTCCCGTTCAGCTTTGGCCGCAGTCTCAACTGCATCAACAATCTGTTTATAACCCGTACAGCGGCAGAGATTACCTTCAAGAGCTGTTTTTATTTCTTCCCGGCTGGGAGACTCTGTTTGATTTAGTAAAGCTCTGGCAGACATGAGCATTCCGGGAGTGCAGAAACCACATTGTACAGCCTGATGATCTATAAATGATTGCTGCAGAGGGTCTAATTCACCATTTACCTTCAGACCCTCAACTGTTAATATTTCACTGTTCTCGGCCTGAGCTGTCAATACCAGACAGGAGTTCACAGCTTTACCATCCATAATTACAGTGCAGGCACCACATTCACCAATTCCACAGCCTTCCTTCGTTCCCGTTAAATCTAACTTTTGCCGCAGCGTATCCAGCAGTCTTTCATCCGCTTCAACTTCCACAGTAATTTCTTCGCTATTCAGAGTGAAAGTAACACTTATCTCACTCATTAAATTCTACCTCCTTCTGCAGCCCTTTTATAGCACGGCTTACCAGTGTTTTCAGAGCCGGTTTCTTATAGGGAGTGGACCAGCGCTCTCCTGTAATTTCGACCATTTCTTCGGCTGCAGTCTCACCTAATTTATCCGGTTTGAGTTCTGTAATTCTTTGACCTCTAATTTCAGTTTCTACTTGGCCAAATGGTTGAGGCACCGGGGTGGCAGATCCGGGCACTACTTTTACATTTTTAACTATTTCATCTTCCACTTTTGCTGCCACAGCCAGGCTGACTCTGGTTATAGCCATTGCCTGCCGCCTGCCTATTTTTTGAAAATCGCTAAACATATTATTCTCAGGCAGAGGTAGACGAAAATGGGTTAAAAGCTCATCGGAGCGCAGCTTTGTCTGATAGGGCCATTCAACAAATTCCTGAGCTGGCATGACTCTAATACCAGTGGTAGATTCCAATACTGCATCAGCATCAAAAGCTACCAGAGGACCAAAAGTGTCTGCACAGGCAGCAGCATTACAAATATTACCTCCTATTGTTCCCCGATTACGAACCTGGGGAGAACCAATGGCTTCGGCTGCCTGCACCAGTGCAGGGTAATGTTCCTGCAAAAGCGAGGAATTCAATAATTCTTCATGGGTAACTAACGCTCCAATTTCTACATGACTTTCTTTCTTCTCAATTCCCTGCATGTCTTGAATATCAGTCAGATCAAGAATGCCGGTGCATTGATCCAGGTAATCTTCTTCCTCCCTAATATCAACCATAAGGTCAGTACCACCTGCTATCACTTCTATATTTTCATCCTCGGCCAGCAGCTTCAGAGCAAATTCCAGATCTGTACTGCTGTAAAATTTAAGATTTTCAGTCATTGTTATTTATCCTCCTTGCTCAGATCACGACCAATTAATACCCTCTCCAAATTAAGGGGCAGGTCACGCAGTCTATTACCGGTGGCCTGAGCTATAGCGTTGTTAATTGCCGCTCCCCCCAGTTCCATAGCAGGTTCACCAATGGATTTAGCTCCATAAGGACCCGCTGGATCAGGATTTTCTACTATATCAACTTCTATTTCGGGGGCATCTTTGACAGTAGGAATTAAGTACTCGTCAAAATTAGTATGGTTTATGAAGCCCTCAGAAAAACCCAGATCTTCCATCAAAGCATGACCTAAAGCCATGACGGTACCACCGTAAATCTGACCCCTAACATTGGCCGGATTTATAGCTTTTCCTACATCATGAGCTGCAGACATATTTAGCACAGCAACTTCTCCAGTTCCCGTATCTACTTCTACTTCGGCAATTTGACAGCCATAAACATAGGTGAAATAAGGCCTGCCCTGACCAATTTCTTCATCCCAGGAAATTGCAGGTGCCTTATACCAGCCATAAGAGGAAAGAAAAACTCCACTATGAAAGGCAGCAGAAGCTATTTCAGAAAAATCAGCAACTTTTCTGCCTGAAACCGTATATACAGCATTATCGCGCAGCTCTATATCTTCTTCGACACCATATTCCTCTTCTACAAACTCGTTAATTACCATTCTAATATTGTCTATAGCATCTTTTATAGCATTACCGCCCATAAAAGTGCTGCGTGAAGCTACAGTAGAACCACTTTCGGGCGAAACAGAAGTGTCTGTTTCCATATATTGCACTTTGTCCATATCGATACCCAGCTCTTCAGCAGCAACCTGAGTAAATACTGTCTTCAAACCCTGACCATTTTCAGCCAGGCCGCAATAAACTATAACACTGCCATCTTTTTGGACTGAAACTATAGAACCTGTGGTGTCTATGGCCTCTGCGCCCAGACTTACTCCGCGATAACTGATGGCCAGCCCAATTCCGCGCTTAAGCTCACTATCCTGAGCTTTATTATATTTCTCTCTTTTCTGTTCATAATCTATAGCACTCATAGCTTTATCCAGTACTTCATCCAGACTTACTTCATGATTGTCAAGTTTTTGATTTGTAGCAGTAAAGGTGTTATTTTGTAAAATATTTTTTCGGCGCAATTCTACAGCACTCATATCAAGTTCTTCAGCCAGTTCATCCATCAAAGATTCCTGGGCAAAAATGATTGGAGGTGAACCATACCCTCTCATTGCCCCGGTGTACGGATTATGAGTGTAATAACCGTAAGTGTCAGTTTTTACATTGGGCACCTGATAAGGACCTGTGGCCTGAACCACCGAACGCCAGGTTACAAAAGGAGTCTGACAGGCGTAGGCACCACTATCTGCTACACACTCAATTTCCATAGATTTTATTTCTCCATCTTCACTGGCCCCTATTTTATAGTTCATATAATAAGGGTGTCTCTTATAAGATTCCAGGATTGATTCTTCCCTGTCATTGACCATTTTCACCGGTTTTCCGGTTTCTAAAGCAAGAACCGACGCTCTGGCAGCCATAGACGAAATATTTTCATCTTTGCCCCCAAAAGATCCACCCATATTGTCCTGGATTATGCGAACTTGATTTAAATCAGTCTGTAAAACACGAGCTACTGCATCTCTGGTGGCATTAGGATTCTGGACTGATCCATATACAGTGACCAGAGTGTTTCGCTCATGGGGCACGACAGCTACAGCCTCGGGTTCCAGATAAGCGTGTTCTATAAATTGAGTGCTGTACTTCCTTTCCAGGATCACATCAGCCTCGGAAAAACCTTCATCTATATCCCCTTTGCGCAAAGGATGGTGAATAACCTGGTTATTATCCTCTCCCGGCATGACATTTTGCGAGTCAGCTTTTCTGGCTTCTCTGGGGTCATGAATACTCTCCAGCTCTTCATATTCTACTTCAATAAGATTACAGGCTTCTTTAGCAGCCTCTTCACTCCGGGCAGCTACCATAGCAAGCCCATCACCAATATATAATGTCTCATCTGCAGCCAGAACCCGCTGATTTTCAATTATAACCCCAAATGTATTCTCGGGAATATCTTCAGCTGTTACCACTGCTTCAACTTCCGGATGTTTTTCAGCTTTTTCCGTATTTATGTCGAGAATTCGGGCCCGAGGGTAATCTGTGCGCAGAACTTTTCCATAAAGCATTCCCTTAAATTTAAAATCTGCTCCGAATTTCGCTCTGCCAGTAACTTTATCGTAAGCATCTACTCTTTTTTTAGATTTATTAACATGCTCCCTGTCACTCAACTATTCCACCTCCAAATTATTAATTCTCACTAAATCCAGTTGATTCTTATTCAACATGATAGGGAAAGTGAGCATAAAATTCCGCCGCTTTGATTAGATGATCCACCGGCACCTGTTCATCTACACTGTGAGCATAAATTTCATGAGCTGGCCCAAAACCTACACAGGGAATATCATTTCTTCCCATTATGGTTACTCCATTAGTGCTAAATGTCCATTTATCAACTTTAGGTTTCTGAGCAAAAACATCCTCATACGCCGAAACTGCAGATTGAATCACTGGATGTTCTTCCTCCAGCACCCAGGTAGGATAATACTTTTCCATTTCATAGACAAACCCTGTATAACTGGGAGTATCATAATAAGGAATTTCAATTTCAGCTTCGACACCCGCATTTTCAATAATCTCCTTGACCTGTGATACGGCAAGTTCTTTATCTTCTCCGGCGGTCAGTCTTCTATCTATATGAAGTTCAGTTTGATTGGGAATAGCATTTAAACTGGGGGTGTGGTTTTCTACGTGGGTTCCGGCTACTGTACCTTTGCCCAGAAAATCATCCACCTTAAGCTCAGCATTCAAATCTTCTACTCCCGAAATGATTTTGGCCATTTTATAGAGAGAATTAACTCCTCTTTCCGGGGCACTGCCATGACAGGACTCGCCCTTTGTAGTTACTTTCATTTCCATTCTTCCCCGATGACCGCGATAAATATTTAAGTTAGTGGGTTCAGTTATTACAACTAATTCCGGGTCAAGTACATTTTCGTTAATTATATATTCCCAGCAAAGTCCATCACAGTCCTCTTCCTGTACAGTCCCGACAAAATAAAGACTAAAATCTTCATGTAAATTCAAATCTTTTATTACCCTGCCAGCATAAACCATGGAAACCATAGCTGCTTCCTGATCTGTGGCTCCTCTACCATAAATAACTCCATCTTCAAATTTGCCTTCATAAGGATCCCACTCCCATTCATCGGGATCTCCCAGGCCTACAGTATCGATATGAGCATCATAAGCAATTACTCGCTCACCACTGCCTACCCTTCCATGAATGTTGCCCATTTCATCAATAAAAACTTCCTCAAAACCGACATTTTTCATCTCTTCTTCAATTCGTTCAATAACTTCTTTTTCTTCACCACTTTCACTGGGAATACTAATTATATCCCGCATAAATTCAACCATATCCTCTTCATATTTGCTTACTTCCTGTTTTATCTCCGATACTATCTCCTCTTTCGTCATTTCAGTATAAACCTCCTCAAATTTATTAAAAAACTTGCAAAAGAAAACTAAATTTAAACTTAAATTTCTAACAATTTATATAGCAAAAAAGGATCACTGGCAGTTGAATAAAATTTCCGCCAGCAATCCTTCTTGAATTATTAAATGATTATCCGCGTCCTCCCATAGTAAGGGCCATCACTGCTTTAGCTGTATGCAGCCTATTTTCCGCTTCATCATAAACTACAGATTTATGTCCATCTATTACAGAATCTTCCACCTCATTACCTCTATCAGCAGGAAGAGCGTGCATATAAATCACATCATCACCGGCCAGTTCCATCATTTCTTCGGTGCACTTCCAGTCTTTATTTGCTTCTAAAATTTCCGAGCCCTTTTCATTTTCGGGATCATTGACCCAGTTACCCCAATTTTTAGGAATAACTACATCGGCATCTTTATAAGCCTGTTCCATATTATTAGTGACGGTAACGGAACCATTATGTTTCTCTGCACTTGCTTCTGCCCGCTCAATAACCCAATCAGGAAGCTCAAAACCCTCAGGATGGGCGAGAGTTACGTCCATGCCATAACGCGGGAATAGCTGTGCCTGAGAAACAGGCACTGAAATGGGCTTTTTATGAGAAGTGGCATAAGCCCAAATAACAGAAACTTTTAGATTGCTTAATCGCTCTTTTTTCTCCTGTATTGTCATCAAATCTGCCGCAGCCTGCATAGGATGATATAAATCACACTGCAAATTCATAACCGGAACTTCAGCATATTCGGCCAGAGTAGAAATATAATCATTGCCTATTCCCCAGTCACAATTTCTGCAGGCCAATCCATGACCATAACTGCCTAAAATTATCGCAGTATCTTTAGCTACTTCTCCATGAGAAACCTGCATAGTCGAAGTATCAAGAAAGTTAGCATGTCCACCCAGCTGTGCCAGGCCGGCTTCCATGGAATTTCTTGTCCTGGTTGATTCTTCAAAAAACATCAGAAAAGCAGTCTTATTTTTTAGATAAGGAGTTTCCACATCCATGGCAAATTTTTTCTTGAGATCATTAGACACCTCAATCAATGTATCTATTTCTTCTTTGGCCCAGTCTTCCAGCGTGACAAAATCTTTGTTTTTAAATACAGTTTGCATGTAAAATTACCTCCTGATAATTTAATAATTAAAAATTGGGAGGAGTGATCGCCGAAACAAAAACAAGCTCCTCCTCACCTACACTTACAATTTTATGGGGAATACTGGCTATATAATAGACACTATCCCCTGGTTCTAATTCAAACTCCTGCTTGCCTATTTCAATATACATTTTCCCCTCTAAAACCAGAGTACACTCTTCTCCATTATGAGGAAGTGGACTTTCCACAGTTGACTCACCCGGTTCCAGCCTGGCCTCTATGACCTCCATTTGCCGATTCAAATCCGGACTGATTAATTCTACTTTTGAATCAGATTCAGGGTAGGAAAGTTTCTTTCTTTCCGATTTCCTAACAACTGCATTTTGTTCTTCCTCATCTGCTAAAAAATAAAACATAGGTACATTTAGAGATTTGCTGATTTCCCGCAGAGCTGTTATAGAAGGCTCGGCCAGTCCTCTTTCCACCTGGCTGAGATAGCTGGATGTTTTTCCTATTTCCTGAGCTAATTCCGATAAACTCATATCCTGTGACTGTCTCATATTTCTTATTCTTGCCCCAAGTTTCGCGTTTTCTTCATTCCTCACTGATAATACCCCTCTGAGTAAATTTATCCTGGAGTTGCGTCATATCGGGCTCAACCTCCAGCGGTGCTGAAGTTGCCCTGTAAGCGTTATCTATATCTTTCAGGCCATTGCCCGTAACCACAAAACCTACTCTATCTCCCCGAGCAATAACTCCATTTTGGACTGCTCGACGTATGCCAGCCAATCCGGCAACACCGGCTGGCTCGCCAAAAATACCGGTTTTGCTGCCCAGAAGCTTCATCATTTCCTGAATTTCTCCATCGGTAACATTTACCATGGTTCCCCCGGAATTTTTTACAGCTCTTAATGCCTTGCGAAAATTACGAGGTTTGCCTACAGCTATACTGTCAGCAATTGTATCCTCTGACTGAACTTCCAGAGGTGACCCCGTATGAAATGATTCTGTTATAGGGTCACACCCTTCTGCCTGCACACCAAGAAGCTTAACCTGTTTATCTATAAAATCAATTTCCTGTAAATCTTTAATTGCTTTCCAGGCTCCAGCAATTGTACATCCATCTCCCACGGAAAACACCAACCAATCTGGCATTGCAAAATCAAGCTGTTCAGCTATTTCCAGTACACAGGTTTTCTTTCCTTCCACCATATATGGATTTATGGCCGCATTACGATTATACCAGCCCCAGCGCTCAATTGCCTCAGCAGAAAGCTCATAAGTTTCTTCATAACTACCTTTTACTTTAACCACCGTCGCACCATAAATCAGCAGTTGAGCTAACTTGCCGCCCGGAGCTCTTTCGGGCACAAAAATTACAGAATTCATCTCTCCGGGAAATGAAGCAGCATTTCCTGCCAGTGAAGAAGCAGCATTACCCGTGGAAGAACAGGCAACAGTTGAATTACTGGCTTCCTGAGCTTTAACCACAGCAACAGCAGAAGCCCTGTCTTTTAAAGAACCAGTCGGATTAAGCCCATCACTCTTTACCAGTAAATTATTTATTCCAAGCTCCTCTGCCAGCTCGGGAGTTTTATATAATGGAGTATGTCCTATTCTTAATCCCGGTCTTTTAGTTTTTGGCTCTACAGGCAGCAAAGGACCATATCTCCAGATGGTTTGCCGGGAATCATTTTTTAGCATTTCTCTGGTCCAATCAGCCTTGATTTTTTCGTAATTATATTTAACCTCCAGCAAACCTTTTTCACCACAATCTTCACACAGATATCTATCAGGCTCCGGTATATATTCTTTTCCGCAATTTATACATTCCAGTTTCGTGACGTACTCCATATAGCATTACATCTCCTTCAGAAGGCCAGTCCTGGCATTAAAGTTTTTTATGAGCTCATCAATTTCAGAAGTCATATTATGCAGTTCATCCCAGTAATTTTCATAGTCATACCACTGAGCATTCAGGTCTTCTACATCTCGACCCTGCTGCTCTATCCAGGTATAATATTTTAAGTTGTGAATACGTTTCTTTTCATAATAATCCAGCTCTTTCATGTGGTCTATACGCTGGCCTCTCAGATTCCTGTGAAAATCAACAGCTGCATCCTGCAGTGTATAATCCCCAATTTCTTCCACCATTTCTTCCACTCTTGAACCGTAAAGTTCCATAGAGTCGGTAAAAACAGTCATGACTACATCATCTTCATCCAGTTCATAATAGCGAGCATATTTGATGGCTCCCAGCACATTGGCTATGCCAGAAATACCCAGCAGCTCAAGATCTTCTATGGTATCTACGGGCACGCCCTGTTTTTCTAAATATTCCCGACCGGTATCAGTATTAAATAATCTGACCAAATTCATAGAATCATTATCATCAATACCTATAACCATATCTGTATTGCGTACATTATGAACCCAGGGAACATGTTTATCTCCTATGCCTTCTATGCGGTGGGAACCATAGCCATTATATAGAAGGGTAGGACATTGCAGCGCTTCTGCAACAGCCAGTTTGCTGTGAGGATGAAGCTCCTTGATTTTATCAGCCGAACCCAGGGTACCGGCAGATCCAGAAGTGAGAACAACTCCAGCTAAATTATTTTGCCCCTCCAGCTGTTGAAAAGCTTCATCCATAGCACTTCCTGTTACCTCATAATGCCAGAGATGATTGCCCAGTTCATCAAACTGATTGAAAATCTTAATATTTTCCCGGGTGTCTCTCAACTCCCAGCATTTATCAAATATTTCTTTAATATTACTTTCAGACCCGGGAGTGCTGATAACTTCATCAGCCACTCCTGACAGCCAATCAAATCTTTCCTGGCTCATTCCTTCCGGCAAAATTGCAATAGATTCACAACCCAGAAGTTCACAATTATAGGCCCCACCCCGGCAGTAATTACCGGTGGAAGGCCAGACCGCTTTTTCCTCTGTGGGATCAAATTGACCGGTAACAAGTTGAGGAGCCAGACAACCAAATGTTGCTCCTACTTTATGGGCTCCTGTAGGAAACCATTTACCTACAACTGCCACAATTCTAGCATCAACACCGGTTAATTCGCTGGGCAGTTCAACATAGTTAACATCTCCATAAAGGCCACCCGATTTAGTAGGCTCATTTTTCCAGGTTATGCGGAATAAATTTTTTGAGTCGAAATCCCAGAGTCCAATTTCTTTCAGCTCTTCTTTTATCTCTTCCGGAATTTTATCAGGGTTTTTCATTTGTTCAAATGTGGGAATTACAACCCCTTGCTCTCTAGCCTTCTCCACAGCATTTTGTAATCTATCTTCCTCTATCTCTAAATCTATCATTGTTTTCCCCCTTGAAATTTATTTTATCTGCCCACAATTTTTTAGTGTCACTTTATAAGTTCAATAAGAGTTAATAAATTCCTGCTTAATAATAAAAATAAAATTGGCTACTATTTATGATAGGGCTCTCCAGCTTTTATTTTAAAAGCCCTGAAAAGCTGTTCCAGTAAAATCAACCTTATCATCTGATGGGTAAAAGTCATCCGAGAAAGAGATAGAGTATAATCAACCTTTTCCAGCAGCTCCGGAGATAAGCCCAGTGATCCCCCTATTATGAAATTCAAACGACTATAACCCTGAACCTGCAGATTTTTGATTGATTTGGCTAAACCTTCGGAAGTCATAGGTTTGCCACTGGCATCAAGAGCTATGTCATAACCGTTTTGCGGTAATTTTTCCTTGAGCCTTTCTCCTTCTTTCCTTTTTATCTTTTCACTTGCTTTTTGACTGCCGTTATCTATTTTAGCTTCCTTTACTTCAATAATATTCAAATCACAATAAGAAGACAATCTTTTGGAGTATTCATTAATTCCATTAATAATATAATCTTCTTTTATTTTTCCTACAGCTACAACATTTATGTCCATCATCCTGTTTTACTAATACCCCCTTCGAAATTTTTGCGGTAAAGTTTGCTTACTTCCTGGCGAGAAGCACAAGTTAAATTTATGTCCTCCCCTACCTGCCAACCGGCCGAACTCAGAGAATTTTTGATTGTTATATAAGCCAGCTCCGGTCTATTATTTTCCTCACTAAGATGAGAAAGAATTACCAGAGGTCTGATGTTTTTCTCTGCTGATAATAATCGAGGCAAAAGACTGGCAGCTTCAATATTGGACAAATGACCTTTTTTGCTTCTAATTCTTCTTTTCAAATGTGGTGGATAACTACCCGTTCTCAGTAAATCCTGGTCATGATTTGATTCTAAAAACAGTATATCAGCACCATTTAATTTCTTTTCTATTTCCGGTGTCACACAACCTATGTCTGTTGCCAGCCCCAATTTTATATCTCCTCTTTGAATAATATACCCCAGTGGTTCTTCAGCATCATGAGGTAAAGCAAAAGTGGAAACTCTAAAATTGCCCAACTCCCAGGTTTCCCCCGAGCTTATAGTATTTTTAAAATTATCCGGCACAGATCCGAGTTGAGCAGAACCACCCGTCATAGTTCCGGAAGAAGCATAAATAGGAATATTATACCTGCGGCACATAACTCCAGCTCCGGAAATATGATCATTATGTTCATGGGTCAATAAAAGTGCGTCTAGCTGTCCAGGATCACGATTTATTGTCCGCATTTTGTTTTCAATTTTTTTTCCGCTTAAACCTGCATCTATTAATAAACTGACCTCCTCATCTGAAACATAAATAGAATTACCTGAACTACCACTGGCCAAAACCGCTGTTTCCAAAACCAAATTTATCACCTCAAATTTTTACATTAATTTTATAATATTGCTGGCTTTATTATTTCTTACTTCAATGTTATCATAAATCCTGTATTTATGAAATATTTTCTGTATAACCTTTAACTAATTTGAAGGAGGATTTTTCCTGCAAAAAGAGAAATAATTATTACAGGCTTACAACCGGGAGGATAAATATGATAAATGTACTTGTGGTTGATGACTCAGCTTTTATGAGAAAACTTTTTCTCGAAACAATAAATTCCGAATCTGAGCTAAATGTTGTTGACACTGCTCGGAACGGAGTTCAGGCTCTGGAAAAAGTTGAAGAATTAAATCCTGATATTATAACTCTTGATATTGAAATGCCCAAACTGGACGGATTAAAAACTTTAGAAAAATTACAAAAGAAACATCCCTGTCTACCTGTACTAATGGTCAGTGCTTTAGATAATCGCGATACAGTTATGAAAGCTCTGGACATGGGGGCTTTTGATTTCATACCGAAGCCTTCAGGATCAATTTCTCTGGAAATAGATGATATTGAAAAAGACCTTATAGAAAAAATTAAAGCAGGAGCTACATCCAATCCCAATGCAAAAAAGCGCAAATGTCAGCAGGTTGATATTGATTCATCTACCCCAACTAAAACTACTCGCAAGAAAATTTCTCAAAAAGAATTTCCCGTTATAGCCATGGGGGCTTCGTCGGGTGGTCCTAAAGCAATAAAAGAAATTTTAGGAGCTTTACCTGCAAATTTGCCTGCAGGTATGGCAATAGTACAACACATGCCGGCCGGTTTCACTACCTCACTTGCCCAAAGACTGGATCAGGAAACCAACCTTAACGTTAAAGAAGCAGAAAATGGAGATGAAATCAAACCTGATTCGGTGCTGCTGGCTCCCGGAGATTATCATATGCATTTTTCTGAAAACGGTGTAAATCTGGATAAAAGCCCCAAGCAATGGGGTGTCAGACCGTGTGTAGACTATATGATGTCCTCCCTGGCTCCCATTTATCAGGATAGATTGATCGGAGTAATACTCACAGGAATGGGAAGTGATGGAGGAGAGGGAATGAAAGCTATAAAAAAACATGAAGGTTATGGCATTGTAGAAGATGAAAGTTCTGCTCTTGTATATGGAATGCCCCGTACAGTTATTAAAACCGGTGCTTATGATGAAATACTTCCCCGCAGTAAAATCCCCCAAACTCTTGTAAAGCTTATAGAAAGGAGAGAGGTTTAAATTGGATTTCATGGAATTCAAAGATAAAGCAGCAAAATTATTAAATCTTAATTTAGATGGATATAAACTTAAACGTGTAAAAAGACGCACAAATAGTCTAATGAGAAGACATGATATTGATGATTATGAAGAATGTTTGGAGCTTCTTGAACATGACAGAGATTTTAAAGCAGCCTACATGAACCATTTTACTATTAATACTTCTGAATTCTTTCGCAACCCTGATAGTTTCGAATATTTGCAGGAAAATCTTCTGCCGGAAATTTTTTCAGAAAAAAATAAAGTAAATATATGGAGCGCTCCCTGTTCTGATGGATCAGAACCATACACAATAGCCATAATTTTAAAAGAACTGGGAATAGATAAAAATCGCTTCTCAATTCTGGCCAGTGATATTGATCCTGAAATTTTAGAAGTTGCTTCCCAGGGCCAATACCCTAAAAAAGCTCTAGAAAATATGGACGATGATTTAATCGACAAATATTTTAACCCTATAAAAAAAGAGGATAACCAGTACAGGTTATCCCCGCGCATTAAAAATTTGGTTGAGTTTGAAAGAAAAGATCTCATTAATGAGCGTTATTCATCAAATTGGGATTTAATTATGAGCCGAAATTTCTTTATATATCTTACTAAAGAATTAAAAGGAGAACTTACTGAAAAATTTGTATCTTCACTAAAACCGGGTGGTTATTTATTTTTAGGCAATACTGAATTTATTTTCAACCCGGCCCAGTATGATCTGGAAAAAATTCATCTCTCATTTTACCGCAAGAAATAAATTGTTCAAAAGAAAATAACACCTTGGTTTATCGTTAGTGTATCTTTAGCCTAATATTTATTTAGGTCAGTTTTAACAATCTATCCCTCTTCCGACTCTTTATGTTCATCTTCATCATCTTTTTCCTGCCAGCTTAAATGGTAAATCAAGCTAACTATTCCTACAGCAAGATCTTCATTTCTAACCGTAACATGATCCGGAACATAAAGCCGGGCGGGAGCAAAATTCCAGATAGCTTTAATTCCAGCATCAACCATATTTTCAGCAACATCCTGAGCTGCATCTGCCGGCACCGCTAAAATACCTACTTTGGCATTTGTGTCTTCAATTACATCTTCCATTTCTTTGGTGCTTTTTACTGTCAAATCACTTATTTTGTTATCAATTTTATTTAAATCATTATCAAATACTGCCACCACATTAAGTCCCATTTTGCTAAAACCATCATAATTAACCAGAGCACGCCCCAGGTTGCCAGCACCTACCAGTATCGTTTTCCAGTCCTGATCGATCCCCAGAATATCACCCACTGACTTCTTTAGATCATGAACATCATAACCTACTCCTCTGCGCCCAAATTCCCCATAATAAGAAAGATCTTTCCTAACCTGGGTGGGAGGAATTCCCAGTCTACCCCCAAGTTCTTTAGAAGAAACTACATCAACTTCTTCAAAAGTGTCCAATTTATCCAGACAACGATAATAAAGAGGCAATCTTTCAATAGTGGCTTTAGGTATGGAATCTTTATCTTTCATCTTCTCCCTCCTAAACTTCCCATTATAAATATTGATATGATTTTCACCAATAAAAGTTAAAACTCTATGTTAATTATAGCACAAACTCTTCTGTTTTCGCAACATTTAAAATCAAGAAAGAATTAATTTAATTCAAATCGTTTCACCACTTCTTCTAATTCATTAGCCATAGAATTTAAGGTTTCAGCATTTGATACTATTTCTTCCACAGAAGCAGTCTGCTCTTCACTGGCGGCTGCTACTTCCTCAGCACTGGCAGAAGTTTCCTGAGATATACTGGCTATATTCTCCACATTATTTACCACTTCATCACTGAATTCTTCAGATTTTTTAACCAGTTCGGTAGCTTCTGTCAATCTAGCAGTCACTCTATTTATAGCTTCATTAATCTCGCCAAAAGCTTCGCTGGCTGAATCCACCACTTCTTCCCCGTTTTTCACCTGCTCTCTGCTTTTCTGCATCACTTCCCCGGCTCTTCCGGTTTTATTCTGAATATCTACAATTAATTCTCCAATTTCTTCCGTTGATTTACTGGACTGTTCGGCCAGTTCCCTAATTTCATCTGCTACTACAGAAAAACCTCGACCTGCTTCTCCGGCTCTAGCAGCCTCTATAGCAGCATTTAAGGCCAACAGATTAGTTTGTTCAGAAATATCATTGATTATCTCCAAAATCGAATCTATTTCGGACGATATTTCTTCCAAATCTGCTATCTCATCTCCTACCTCTTCTATAGAATTTCTTATTTGTTTCATCTGATTTTGTACCTTTTCCATTTCTTTAGTGCCTTCGTCTGATTCCTCGGCCATTTCCTCTGAAAGCCCTTCAATCATTTCATTGGAACTAGCCAGTTCATCTATGACATTATCCAGCTGTTTCATCCTATTATTAACTTCCTCGACATTTTTAGCCTGATCATCAGCTCCTGAAGCTACTTCTTCTATAGATTCGCTTACCTGTTCAGAAACTTCTCCGACCTGATTGGAAGCATCTTCCAGGTTTTCAGCAGATGAATTAACCCGTTCAGAAGCCTCGCCAATTTCAGTAATAATATCACGAAGTTCCTCAACCATAGTTTGAAAAGAGACAGTAATACTTCCAATAACATCTTTGCGGGTGGTACTTAGTTCTACATTGAGTTTGCCTGCTGCCACCCTGTTAATATCTTCTTCCAAATTATATAGCGGCTTGATAATCTGAGATCTAAAGAAAAGATAAAGACCAATTATGGCCAAAATTACAGCTCCCAGCCCCACAGTTATAATCTGACTGCGAACTGCTCCTGCCGCCTGAAAAACTGAGTCATATGGTTCCCTTCCAAAAACAGCTCCTTCTATTCCTGGTAGAGACACATAAGAAGCAACCTGTTCTACACCTTCGGGATCAACATATGTAATACTGCCCTCTTCCTCTGTAATAACTTCATCTCCGGAAAAAATCTCATCAATATTAATACCTTCTAAAAAAATCTCTTCATCAGGATGAGCTATAATATTGCCTTCTCTATCAGCTATATAAGCAATTCCGTCATCACCTATGACTCTATCTTCAACCATAGCTGTTAAATAGGTCAAATCTAATTCAGCAGCCAGAACTCCCATTAACTCCTCTTCCTCTTCACTTTCATACACAGGCACCGAAACCCTGATTATCTCATCATCAGTGGCAGTACTTGTTTCCCTTGCCCCCCAATAAACCTCCCCTGTTTCCGCGGGGATTTGATACCAATCACTTTCGACAGAAAAGTCGTATTCTCCCTCAGGTTGACTATGAAAACTGCCGTCAGGCAAAGCAAACAAAGCCGCAGTTAACTCCTCATTGTCATCTAAAAATGCCGGACTAA
>CAYOFJ010000010.1:0-19672 GCA_964403065.1 uncultured Halanaerobiaceae bacterium
TTTTTCAGATCGTCTTTTTTGAATTCAATCATAATTTCCCCCCTGACTTTATAAGAAACAAGTAATCACGATTATTTATCTATATTTTTAGAATACAATAAAACTAAAGTTAATGCAAGAAAAAGGAGGTTATTTTAGATGAATAAGGTTTACGATTTATTGATTATCGGAGGAGGGCCGGCTGGACTATCAGCTGCTATTTATGGTTCGCGTTCTAAACTGGATACTTTGGTTTTAGAAACTGATAGTGTGGGAGGGCAATTAAAAGATTATGATGAGATGGAAAATTATCCCGGGTTTATAGATATAAACGCACCAGAACTGGCGGATAATTTTCGGGATCATGCGGAAAAATTTGGTGCTGATTTTGCAGAAGCTGAAGTTACTGACTTAGATCTTGATAGTTTTATTAAAGAAGCGGTTACTAATAATGGTGAAAAATATAAGGCGAAAAGTATAATTTTAGCAACCGGAGCCAGCCCCAGAAAATTGGGGGTGCCGGGGGAAGAAGAATTTAAAGGCCGGGGCGTTTCTTATTGTGCAACCTGTGATGCAGATTTTTATGTGGATTTGGATGTGGTTGTTGTAGGTAATGGCAATTCTGCGGTGGAAGAAGCTATATATCTTACTAATTTTGCCCGCAAAGTAACTATTGTTGTAATTCATGAAGAAGGTAAAATGGATGCAGAAAAACTTTTTCAGGAAAGAGCTTATGAAAATGATAAAATAGATTTCGTCTGGAATTCTACCCTATCCCGGGTGGAGGGAGATCAGATTGTTGATAAAGCTATACTTAAAAATGTCAAAACCGGAGAGGAAACTGAATTTGACTGTGATGGCATTTTTATTTTTGTGGGCAGAGAGCCAAGCACAGATTTTCTGGAAAATACGCCGGTGGAACTGGATGATTCGGGCTATATTAAAACTAACGCGAGCATGCAGACTAATATTCAAGGAGTATATGCAGCTGGAGATGTAAGACAGAAGCCAGTACGTCAGGTTGTTACTGCGGCAGGTGACGGAGCTACTGCGGCGGTTAAAAGTCAAAATTACCTGGAGTCCGAAGAACACTGGAGAGAAAATGTACTGGATACGGACAAACAGGTTGTGGTTGCTTTTTGGAGCCCTACTCATGATGAAAGTCTGGAAGTATTGCAGCAGCTGGAAGAACTTGATATAAAGGATGATGAAGAGAAAAAACTCGTGAAAATTGATACCTATCGTAATGATCTTATTACCAATCGATATAATGTGCAGGAGATACCAACTATTATTACTATTGAGGATGAAGAAGAGACGGGCAGGAAAATAGCCCCCTCAAAGAAGGAATTAAAGGAAATGCTGCAGTAAAATATATAATCAGTGTCGGTATTGGTATTCTTGGCGAATTGATTTATTTAATCTTCTTAAACTCTGATAGCTCAGGAAGATTAAGCCAATATAAAATCAAAAATTTCGAATTTAGCAACTAGAGTTTAATACTAAAAAAGGGAGGAATAAATTATGCTGGAATTAGACGGAGATAATTTTTCAGAAGAGGTGCTGGAAAGTGAAGGAATTACAGTTGTAGATTTTTGGAGTGAAAGTTGTGAACCCTGCAAAGAGTTGAAACCTAAATTTAAGGAATTAGCAGACAAGTACGATGATGATGCTAAATTTGCTGCCCTGGATATTCAGGGGAATAGAAGGCTTGCTATAGGTCAGCAGGTTATGGGACTACCTGCTATTTTAATTTACGAGGACGGTGAAAAAGAAGAACATTTAACTGGTGATGATCTGACCATAGAAGAAGTAGAAGCAGCTCTGGAAAATTATATAAATTAATTTATTGTCCATTGATGTAGCAGGGAAGCGCTAATTTTGGCCGAAGACTAAACCTGAATATAAAAAAATTCATGTGATCAAAGCTTCATGGCTTCCCAAAACAAGCATTATAAAGAGAGGTTAAAAAAGATTCAATCAACTGACCCGGGGGAGAACCTTTATTTTATGCCCGGGGGATCCCGGCTGATTCTTAGTTTAATCTGCTTCCACAAAAAAGGAGGAATAAAATGAGCAGAGCTGTCATAGATGGTATAAGTTATGTTTTAGCCCAGACTCCACATATATTAAAAGCTGGTGGTACCACTCTTTTACAGGCAGAAGAAAATGAAGATGAAAAGTTTTTAAATTTAGTAGATGATCATCTGCGCTCTTTTCAGGATTGTGTAAAATATCCGCCCAATCAGGCTTATATTGGCAATATTTTACCTGAAGACTTAAAAGAAATAAATAAACCCTGGTATCAGGAAGAAAGCTTAATAGATGAGAGCAGATACAGTTCTTTTGGAGAAATTATGCCTGAAGATGAATTTTTTGGCCTAATGCAGTATTCTGATGTATTCGATCTTGTTTTTTTAACCAGTGATTTTAAAGAACATGTAGAGGAAAAACTTTCTAATCACCCTCTCTGGGGAGAGGAAAATCTGGAATTGTCCGCTTCTGATAGTAATAAAATAGAGGAGCTGGTGGAAGAAGATAGAGCTATCCCCCTTTATTGGCAGGATAATATGGTAGGATGTGTGAAAGAGGCCCATGCCAGTGATATAAATTTATCGGCTCATGTGATGCTAGAGAATTTAGCCACCAAAGCAAGTGGTGTGCTGGCTCTGAAAAATTTACAGAAGGATGGAAATATTGATTTCCAGCAAGTTGATTATATAATTGAATGTTCAGAAGAAGCCTGTGGTGATATGAATCAGCGTGGAGGAGGAAATTTTGCTAAAGCTATAGGAGAAATAGTAGGCTGTGATAACGCTACTGGTAGTGATGTAAGGGGTTTTTGTGCTGCTCCTTCACATGCTCTTGTTCAGGCTGCTGCCCTTGTAGAAGCTGATATATATAACAAAGTAGCTGTTGTTGGTGGTGGTGCAGTAGCAAAACTGGGTATGAACGCCAAAAATCATATAGAGGAAGGAATGCCTATACTGGAAGATACACTGGGAGGTTTTGCTTTTACGGTCAGCAGTGATGATGGGGAAAGCCCGGTAATGAGAACTGATATTTTAGGTCGACATACCATTGGTAAAGGAGCTTCTCCACAGGCTGTTATCTCAGCTCTGGTTACAGACGCGCTCGATAGGGCTGATTTATCATTAAATGATGTCGATAAATATTCTGTAGAGATGCAAAACCCGGAGATTACTGAACCGGCGGGAGCAGGTAATGTTCCTGAATCAAATTATAAAATGATAGCGGCTCTCGGAGTTAAAAGAGGTGAGATTGAAAAAGCAAATATGATGAATTTTGTAGAAGAGCATGGTATGCCCGGTTTTGCTCCTACTCAGGGTCATATACCATCCGGGGTGCCATTTATTGGTCCGGCAGCAGAAATGATGAAAAATGATAAATTGAAGAGAGCATTAATTATAGGTAAAGGGAGTCTCTTTTTAGGAAGAATGACAAATCAGTTTGACGGCATATCCTTTATAATGGAAAAAAATGATGGTAAAGTTGAAGCTGAAAAGGAAAAAATAGATAAAGAAGAGATTAGAAGTTTGATTGCGGAATCTATGAAAGGCTTAGCAGAACAGCTGGAGGGAAAAGAAGATAAGTAAAATTTTATTGTGAGGTGTAATATTATGAGCGGAAAAGACCAGTTGGCAGAGGTGATGAGAGAAATTGCTGAAGCTATAGAAACCGGCAGTTTTCACTCTCCGGTTAAAGTAGGTTTAACTACCCCGGGCAGTGAACATGGGGAACAGGAACTCTGTCAGGCTGCTGAAATGATTAACAGAAAAAGAAGAGATATAGAACCAGTTCTGATAGGAAGTCAGACTATCGAGAAAGCAGAACATTATAATTGTAAAGATTTAGATGCAGCTCATAAAATTATGGATGAGCTTTTATCTGAAAACAAAATTGACTGTGCAGTAACACTTCATTACAATTTCCCTGTGGGAGTAGCTACTGTGGGTCGAGTATTGGCGCCCTGTAGCGGGAAAGAAATGTTGATTGCTACAACCACTGGGACCAGTGCACCCCGGCGAGTTAAAGCGATGGTAAAGAATGCCATAGCTGGCCAGGCAGCAGCAAAAGCCTTAAATATAACGGAACCCGAATTGGGCATACTGAATGTGGAAGGGGCTCGTAAAGTTAAACAGATACTTTCTCAGCTGCAGGATAATGGGGCAAATTTTAATTTTGCTGATTCTGTTCGGGGAGACGGAGGTCCCGTTATGAGAGGTAATGATCTGCTGGTTGGTAGTTGTGATGTAATGGTCTGTGACACTCTTACAGGAAACCTGTTAATGAAACTCTTTTCTGCTCGAGATGGTGGCGGAAAATACGAGGTTTCAGGTTATGGATATGGTCCAGCACTGGGAGAGAGTCAAAATAATGTAATTGGCATAGTTTCTCGAGCTTCCGGAGCTTCTGTTGTTGCTGGTGCTATGGAATATATGGCTGATTGTGTAAAGGGAGATTTGAACAATATATATGAACAGGAAATTGTAAGGGCTGAAAATGCTGGTTTTGAAGATATTATAGCTTCCCAGGTGAATGAGTCCGAAGCCGGCAAGGATACCGCTAAAGATATTTCTGCTCCTGCGGAAAAGAAAACCGAGGCTGAAATTTCAGGTGTTGATGTTCTGGAAATTGAAAGTGCCAAAGAATGTCTCTGGGCAGAAGATATTTATGCTGAAACGGGCATGGGTTGTTCAGGCCCTGTTGTTATGGTGGCAGAGGAAGATGAAGAAGCAGCTTTAAAACTCCTGCAGAATGAAGGGTATCTATAAGAATATATTATTCAATAAAATAATTAAGTCAAGTTATTTTATCAGGCCCTTGCTTATATAGGGCCATTTCTTGTTTTTATTTTATTAAAAATAAAACAAAGGGAGGATTTATATCCCATAGAGAGAAATTGAAAAACAGGGTAAATGTTGTAAAAGGTATCTTTGGCTGTGAAAAATTAATTTACAGGTAGGTGATGGATAATGAAAAATAAGAAAAGAAAAAAGAAAAAATGCTGCGGAGAGCAGGTGTCGAGTGAGGTCAAGAAACAGAAAAGTTCGGAGGAACCCCCAAAAGTTGCTTATTTTTGTATGGAATTTGGTCTTGATGAAGAGCTCCCGATTTATTCTGGGGGACTGGGAATTTTAGCCGGGGATATATTGAAGGCTGCCCGAGAAGGAGAATACCCAGTAATAGGCATAGGACTATTATGGAGACAGGGATATACAAAACAGAATATAAATGAAAATGGAAAGCCGGTGGATTCATATCCTCGTAATGATCATATTTACGATATAGTGGAAGATACAGGTGAAGAGGTCACAGTAAACATTAGAGATGAAAAAATTTACTGTAAAATTTATAAACTCACTGCTTATGAAAATGCCGAACTTTATTTACTGGATACCAATCACCCCGAAAATGAGGGGGGTAATAAGTGGATAACAGGGCAATTATATGGCTGGTTTAACGAAGAAAGAATTGCTCAGGAGATTGTACTGGGAATAGGTGGTGTTAGGGCTATAAGGAAGTTAAATATTGACGTAGATGTTTATCACTTTAATGAGGGGCATGCTGCTCTGGCCGGCACTGAACTTATTCAGGAGAAAAGGGAAGAAGGTCTGAATTTTTCTCAGGCTCTTAATTCCACTAGAAAAGAAGTTGTTTTTACAACTCACACCCCGGTTGAGCAGGGGAATGAAGAACATAGACTTAAAATATTGAATTACATGGGAGCTTTTAATGGATTATCATTTGAGCAGATGGTAAAGATTGGTGGAGCTCCTTTTAATATGACTGTAGCTGGCTTGCGTTTGTCTTCAGTGGCTAATGGTGTCTCTCAACTTCATGGGCAAACAGCTAAATCAATGTGGGAAAAAGTTAATGATAGAGCTCCAATTTTAGCCATCACCAATGGAGTTCATCAATCTTCCTGGGTAGATGAACGAATTATTTCAGCTTATAAAAATAAAGAGAAAATATCACCTGTACACCAGGATATTAAATCGGAACTGATTGATTTTGTATATAAGAAAACAGAGCAGAAATTAGATAAAGATAAGCTTTTAATTGGCTTTGCCCGCAGAGCGGCTCCTTATAAAAGAGCCCCTTTGCTTTTTACAGATGAAGATAAAATTGGACCTTATCTAGAAAAAGGCAAAATTCAGATTATATTTTCAGGCAAAGCTCATCCTCTGGATGATAAGGGTAAAAAAATTGTAGAAACTCTGGTAAAAATGAGAGATAAATATCCTAATAGTGTTGTTTTTCTGGAAAATTATGATATGGAAATTGGCAGGCAGTTAACCAGAGGGGTGGATGTCTGGCTAAATAACCCTCGACGCCCGAAAGAAGCCAGTGGTACTTCAGGGATGAAGGCGGCAATGAATGGGGTATTAAATCTCAGCATTTTAGACGGCTGGTGGCCTGAAGCATGTGAACACGGAGTCAATGGTTGGCAGTTTGGTGATGGTTTTGAAGCTGAAAATGTAAAAGAACAGGACAAACATGATCTGAAGGCTCTTTACCAGGTCCTTTTGAATGAGGTTTTACCGACGTATTATGAGAATAAAGATAAATGGGAAAAGATGATGTCTGAAAGTATAGCTTCCACCTATCATAAATTTAGTGCTGAAAACATGGTGTCTGATTATTATAGTAAGATGTATTCCCCTAAAAAAAGAGAAAATAGCGAAAGAATTTATGTACTTTGATTAATTTTTGAATCTAAGATATAATTAAAAAGAAAAGAAAGATGATTGGTTAGTGTGATTTAAAGCTGTGGATCTTTATTAATTGAAGAAATGGGGTAATCTAGCGATGGTGAATTCTCACAAAGATACTAAAAGATTATACCGCTCCCGCCAGGATAAAATTATTGGAGGGGTATGTGGAGGTATAGCTAATTATTTTAATGTGGATCCCATTTTGATTAGGCTGTTTTTTATTCTTATGTTTTTTGCAGAAGGAGCGGGCTTGCTGGCCTATATAATCGCCTGGATAATTATTCCCATGGAACCTTCCTTTATTGGAAATGATGACCGGGAAAAAGAGGAAACTTTTTCTCATCAGGATAATGAAAAACATACTGAACAAGGGCATAGTTCTTATTCAGAACAGAAAAATAGTAATACCAAAAGTAGATATCTAGGTTTGTTTTTTGTTGTTCTGGGCTCATTATTTTTGGTTGATCTCTGGTTACCCGCTCTTTATTTACGTCCTTTTTGGCCAGTCATATTTATAATTTTGGGAGTTGTGCTGTTAGTTCGAGGGGTTGATTTTTAATGGGGAAAACCGGCCATAACAGAGCGGATATCACTTTTGGAATTATTTTAGTGGGTATTGGTGGGCTTTTTTTGCTCCAATCTTTTGATATAATTGGATTTAATATTTGGAATTTGCTGATTAGAAGCTGGCCTCTATTTCTCATACTAATTGGCTTAAATATACTTTTGCGTGAGACTAAGTTTTGGTGGATAACGCCTTTACTTTTGATTATTTTATTCGGAAGTTTATTTTTTCCCAATCCTCGCAATCCTGTTTATTGGAATTTAATAGGTAGGCCGGGCAGACAGGTGGAAAATCAAACCGAAACATTAGGGGCTCAGATGATGTATGATCCAGATATTGAGTTTATGGATGTGGAGTTGAGGGTGGATGCTGGTAGAATAGACATTAGCTCACTCCCTGAGCAGCCGGAAGATGGCGAAGAGAAACTTTATGATCTTTCTTTTGAATATAGGGAAGAAGAACCTAATATTAACTATGAGTTTGATCGTTCAGAAGGGGTAGGACTGTTAACAGTAGATCAAAGACAACAATTTCAGCTGGAAAAGGTGGATATTATAAATAGAGCTTCTTTAATGCTTAATTCAGCTGTGCCCTATAATTTAAATATTGAATCAGGGGCAGGACATTATGAATTAGATTTAAATGATTTGAAAGTAGATTTTATGGAAATAAATGCCGGAGTGAGTGATTTGTCAATATATTTTAACAATCATAGCAGTGAATTTCATTTGAGTTCCGGAGCCTCCAATATGGATTTTCATTTTCCCTCTGAAGTTGGAATAAAAATAGATACTGAAAATGTAGTAAGCAGTGATAATTTTACAGAAGTGGGCCTGGAAGAAGTGGACTCCAATACTTTTCAATCCGAGGATTTTGCTCAAAAAGATGAGCAAATTTATATCAAAATTTCCAGTCCTGCCAGCAACATAAAAGTAAATATTGATTAAATTTAAATCACTTATGGGTTTTAATATTAATCATTATTTTCTTTCCGGGAGGGTGTAAATTAATGCAGGAAACCATGAACGCTGTAGTTAAGACAGAGGCAGCTTCTGGTGCCGAATTTAAAGAGGTGCCTATTCCAGATCCATCACCTACACAGGTATTGATTAAAGTTAAAAGCACTTCTATATGTGGGAGTGACTATCATATTTATTCCTGGAATGAATGGGCTCAGGAGAATATTTCTCTGCCCCATATTATGGGACATGAAGTGGCAGGCGAGATTGTAAAAACAGGATCTCAAGTTTCTAGATTGCAGAAAGGTGATTTTATTTCTGCGGAAACTCATATAAATTGTGGGCATTGTTATCAATGTAGAACGGGAAAAGCCCATATATGTCAAAATATGCAGATTTTAGGTGTTCATACTGATGGTGTATTCTCTGAATACGCTGTCATTGAATCTAGAGTTGTGGTAAAAATTCCTGAGGAGCTGCCAGCAGAATTTGCTTCTCTTTTGGAGCCTCTGGGCAATGCTATTGATTCTATAAGAGCTGGCCAGGTGGAAGGAAAAAATGTTTTAATTACAGGTGCTGGTCCAGCAGGTTTGATGTCAGTGGCTGTTGCCAGGGCCTTTGGTGCTGCCAGGATAATAGTTACAGAACCGATGGAGTATAGAAGAGAAATGGCATTAGACATGGGGGCGGATCACGCGATAGCCCCTTCCCAGGGCCTGCCCAAACTTGTGGAAGATTTAACGGGGGGCAATGGTGTCGATTTTGTAGCAGAAATGTCCGGAAAAGAAGCAGCGATAAGACAGGGGTTAAGACAATTAACACCCGGAGGGAAAATGGCTATCCTGGGACTTCCAGCCGGGGAAGTAACAATGGATTTGAACAATGAAGTGATTTTTAAAGGAGTAGAAATTGAGGGTATAACTGGACGCTGGATGTATGAAACCTGGTATATTGCTAAAAGATTATTGCAGCAAAATATCATAAATCTGGATACTCTGGTTACACACAAATTAAATTTAGATGAGTTCAAACATGGTATGGAGTTAATGGAAAAAGGTGAATGCGGTAAAATTGTGCTTTTAACTTAAAAGGGGGTAAAAACTAATGAATGAAGGGTTTTCTCAAAGGTTGCAGGAGGATATTGAAGCCCTGCATGAAGAGGGATTATATAATAAGATAAGAAGTTTAGAAAGTCCTCAGGGTGCCTGGGTTGAAATCGAAGGCCAGGAAAAACTCAATTTCTGTTCAAATAATTATTTAGGGCTGGCAAATCATCATGAACTGATTGAAGCTGCTCAGAAGGCAGCTGATAAATATGGTGTAGGTCCTGGGGCGGTAAGAACTATTGCTGGAACTATGGAACTCCATAAGGAATTGGAGAAAAAACTGGCAGATTTTAAAAAGGCAGAGGCTACACTTACGTTTCAGTCCGGATTTAATGCTAACCTGGCGGTTATTCCTGCTATTACCAGTGAAGAAGATGTCATTATAAGTGATGAACTGAATCATGCAAGTATTATTGATGGTTGTCGTTTATCTAAAGCAGACCTCATGGTTTATGACCATGCTGATATGGACTCTCTGCAGTCAGTTTTGCAGGAAGCAGAGGGGAGACATAAATTGATTGTAACCGATGGAGTTTTTAGTATGGATGGAGATATTGCTCCTCTTCCAGAAATTGTTGAACTGGCCCAGGAGTATGATGCTGTGGTAATGGTTGATGATGCACACGGAGAAGGAGTTTTGGGAAGTCATGGCAGAGGTATTGTTGACCACTTTGACCTACATGGAGAAGTGGATATAGAAGTCGGGACTTTTTCTAAAGCTTTTGGAACAGTAGGTGGAGCGGTTGCTGGTAGTGAAGTGCTGGTGGAATATTTGCGACAAAAAGGAAGGCCTTTTCTTTTCAGTTCTGCGGTAACTCCTCCAGATTTAGCGGCAACTATAAAAGCTATTGAAATTTTGGCCAGAGATGATGAACTGGTGGAAAAACTCTGGAATAATGCTGAAACTTTTCAGTGTAATATGCAGGAAGCAGGTTTTGATGTGGGCAAAACTGAAACACCTATAACACCAGTTATGATTGGAGAGGCCAAGACTGCCAGCAAATTTAGTGATAGATTGTTTGAAGAAGGAATATTTGCTCAGTCCATAGGATATCCAACTGTTCCACGAAATAAGGCCAGGATTAGGGTAATGATTTCTGCAGCTCATGGCCAGGATGATTTAGAGTTTGCCCTGGATAAATTCAAAAAAATTGGGCGTGAGCTGGAGTTAATTGATTAATTAACTTCAATAATTATTGAAAAACCCCCGCTAAGTTTTAGCGGGGGTTTAATTTATAAAACTATAGGCTGAATTTAAATTTTTGGCCGGGTTCATTAATTTCTGGAATGTGTGTGGAGCGCTTGCCATGATTTTCTATAAATTTGGCTGCTGCTGAATAATCACTTCCCATATGAATGGGTATCATGATTTTAGGTTCAATATTTTCTAAAAAGTATTTGCCTGCAAGGTAATAGTTTTCTTCCAAACGGGGATCAACCGGAACAAAGGCTAAGTCTATATTTTTATCTTTTAATTTATTTATTATCTGTTTGTATTCCCTGGCCTCTCTTTTCCTTTCTTTTTCCGAAAAACTTTTCCATGCCCACCAGTTAAGATCTCCTGAATGAAAAGTGCTAAAATGACTATTTTTTACCAGAAAAGATACACCTTCATCGGTGCTGCCATAGGCCCGTATTTCAATATTACTTAGTTTTAAATTATCTCCTGGCTGCATAAAATTAAAAGACTTAGATTGTTTAGCATTTTTTTTGGTTTTATTTTTGACATCGGTGCTTAAAATATATGTTGTTTCAGGCAGTTTATTTCCCCAGGAAAAGATTTCCTGGTTGAAATGATCACTGTGCCCATGAGTTACATAAATAAATGTGGAGGTAATTTGATAATTATTTAACCATGATCCAGGAAATTTACTGTCTTTTTGGCGGGAAAAATCAAAAATATGCAAATTATTATTTATAGGGCTAAAAAAAGCAGTTCCACTATGATAGATATGCCAGCAGGTGATTTCATGTTCAGCCATAAAATATCCCTCCTGTATAAATTATATCAGTGTAATTATATTTTAGCAATTGAGTTCAGTTGTTAATTAAACTTAACTTATTGTGGTTTTAGTGTTATAATGTTTTTGCCTAAACGGCCTAAAATTAATTAACAGATTGTGAAAGGAAATTTGCTAATGAGTTTGGTTAAAGAAATAGCTCCGGCAAAAATTAATCTTTTTTTACAGGTTACAGGGAAATATGATAATGGTTATCATAAACTGGAGACTATAATGCAAAGTGTAGATCTTTATGATGAGTTAACTCTTACTGCAGCTGGAGAATGTATCGATTTAAGTGTAAAAGGGATGTTTGATGTACCTGAGAATTCTTCCAATTTAGCCTGGCAGGCTGCAGAATTAATGAAACAAAAATTTGAGAAGGTTGATTCTGGTTTGCAAATAGAGCTAAGTAAAAAAATTCCTGTTTCAGCCGGGCTGGCAGGGGGAAGTGCTGATGCTGCGGCTGTAATTAGAGGTATAAATCGACTTTTTTCTCTGGGGTTATCTGCAACAACTATGGAGAAATTAGCTTTGGAGCTGGGGGCGGATGTTCCCTTTTGTATAAGGGGCGGAACTGCTCTGGCCTGTGGGCGGGGTGAAAAGCTCACATTTTTACCAACCCCCGATATGAAAAATAATTCATTGTTATTGATAAACCCCCAAATTGCAGTTTCAACTGAAGAGATATTTGCTCAAGTTAGTAGAGAAGATTTTTCCCGCAAAACAAAAACTGCAAAGTTTGTAAATTTATTGTTATCTGACAGAGAAATCAACTGGACAGAGGGCTGGAAAAATGATTTGGAGCAGATTACTTTTTCTTTATATCCCTGCCTGGAAGACTTAAAAGAGAAAATATTAATGTTTGAACCCAGGTACATTTTGATGACAGGCAGTGGACCAACACTGGTAGTTGTTTTAGATAGCGAGAAAAAAGCAGCTGAGCTGGAAAATAACTGGGATGGAAAAGAAAAAATATTTTTGGTAAATTTTTTGAATTGCGATGAAGCTAATACTTTATCTTGAAATATTAATATTTATAGGAGGGGAAGCATTTAATGCAGGTAGGTAAAATTACTTCCAGCAGATTACAAAAAACTGTTTTGAATAGAATAACTCATCACAGGGAGGATGTTCTGGTTAATTCGGGCTTGGGTGAAGATAGTGCGGTTGTGGACTTCGGAGAAGAAGTACTGGCCATATCTTCTGATCCTATAACCGGTGCCGGACAGAAAGCAGGTTACCTGTCTGTTCATGTTGCCTGTAATGATCTGGCGGCTACCGGAGCTGAACCTATTGGAATTCAGGTTGTATTGTTGCTGCCTCCCAGTATAGAGGATACTGAGATTAGTGATCTAATGGAGGAGATTGATAAAACAGCTGGTGACTTAGGGGTGCAAATTTTAGGTGGGCACACTGAAATTTTAAGTGAGGTTAGCCGCAGTTTAATAGTTGTTACTGCTATAGGAAGAGCAAAGAGGGATAAATATGTAGCTACTGGAGGGGCTAAGCCTGGAGATGAAATAATACTAACAAAAGGAGTAGGTCTGGAAGGTGCATTTATTCTAGCTAATGATTTTACTGATTATTTACAGGAAAAGGGTGTAAGCAAAGCAGCAATAGAAGAAGCTGTAAACTATCAAAAAAATTTAAGTGTGTTGCCTGAAGGATTAATAGCGGCAGAACATGGAGTGAATTCTATGCATGATATAACAGAAGGTGGGCTTTATGGAGCACTTTCTGAAATGAGTCAGGCGGCAGATTTAGGATTTATTCTGGAAAAAAATTCTAACATGATACCAGAAGCTGTAGAAGAGATTACTAACAAATTACACATTGACCCTTATGGGCTTATATCTTCCGGCAGCATGCTGATTTCTTTACCAGAGGCTGATGAACTAATGCATAAATTATCGGAAAGAGATATTTCTGCATTTAGAGTGGGGAAGATAACCAGTGATGATAGATTGGTCAGGGAAAATGGAATATGTTATGAGCTAACCTGGCAGGGTGGAGATGAGCTCTGGGAATTTCTTAATAATGTTGAAAATAATACTTGACTTTCCTGTTTTTACCAATTATAATATAAGTATATCATTTAAAAAGGGGGTAAAACAGGAATGGATATAACAGATGTTAGAGTTTTTCCAGTTGACAGTGGAGGGAATCTCAAAGCTTTTGCTTCTTTGACTTTCGAGGATAGTTTTGTAGTAAGGGGAATTAGAATTGTGGAAGGGAAAAATGGTTTATTTGCTTCTATGCCTGATAGAGAGTGGAAAGGTAATTATTATGATGTATGTTTTCCTTTGACCAATACTTTGCGGGAAGAAATACAGGATCGGGTATTATCTTCTTTTTCCAATTCTGCACCCCAGAAAAAAACAGGCTAATTAAGGCTGCAGGCTGATGATTTAATTTATGATCTATTAATATTGGGCCGAGAGAGTCGAACAAATTACTCCAGTACATATTAAGTGCTGAGTTCGATTTTCTCGGTTTTATTTTGTTTGACAAATTTGTCCTGCTCTGATACAATTCATATGATTATTACTATGTCTTTAATATGTCTGGGGGGATTGGATGGAGGATTTGCTGGTAATTATCCTTGCTGCTGGTGAAGGTACCAGAATGAAGTCCGGGTATAATAAAATGATTCATAAATTGGCCGGTGAACCAATGTTAAATCATGTTGTTGATAAGGCTCTGCAATTAACGGATGATGTTATTTGTGTTGTTGGACATCAGGCAGAAGCGGTAAGAAAATCTGTTTACTGCCAGGAAAGTGTTGAATTTGTTGAGCAGGCAGAGCAGCTGGGAACAGGTGACGCAGTCTGGCAGGCAAAAAATCATTTACAGGACCATGAGGGGGATTGTTTAGTTTTATATGGAGATACCCCTCTAATCAAACTTGAAACTCTAAAACAATTATTACGCAATCACAGAAATGAAAAGGCGGGCATGAGTTTACTTACTGCTACCCTGAATGAACCTACTGGATATGGTAGGATTTTCAGGGATGAAAATAATAATATTGTAAAAATCATTGAAGAGGATGATACTGATAATGACACCAGAAAGATAAAAGAAGTGAATGCTGGAGTTTACAGTTTTGATACTCAACTTTTACTTTCATCACTTAAAAAAGTAGATAATAATAATGAGCAAAATGAATACTATCTTACAGATGTATTAGATTACATTTCAGAGGAAGCAGCTCTTTCTTCCCATAATTCTTCTCCTGATGAAATTGTGGGTGTTAATGATAGACAGGCTCTTGCCAGGGCTGAGAAAATTATACAAAAACGTATCAGGCGAAAACACATGGAGAAGGGAGTAACCTTAATTGACCCTGAAAGAACTTACATAGAAAAAGATGTTAATATAGGACGAGATGTCATTATATATCCTGGCACCGTAATTAAAAAGGGTAGTAAGATTTCTGAAGGTTGTATCATAGGCCCAAACTGTCAACTGGATGCTGCAAAACTCGCTAAAGAAGTACAGGTGAAACAGGGGAGTATAATTTTAAATAGCGAAATTGATTCTGGCACCCAAATTGGTCCTTATGCCCATCTGAGACCTGGTAATAAAGTAGGGAGAAAATGTAAAGTTGGGAATTTTGTGGAGTTAAAAAAGACGCGTGTGGATAAGAAAAGTAAAATTCCTCATTTGAGTTATGTAGGTGATGGGAACATTGGCAGTGGATGTAATATTGGTGCCGGAGCTATTTTTGCCAATTATGATGGAGAAGATAAACATAAAACCGTTCTCGGTGATGAAGTTTTTATTGGTAGTAATTCGACGCTGGTTGCTCCTGTGGAAATTGGCGATGGCGCCAGTACTGGAGCGGGTTCAGTAGTAACCAAAGATGTTGAAGACAATTCCATAGTCTTAGGAGTTCCCGCTAGATTTTATAAGAAAAAAGAATAAAAATTTAGAGAATGTATAGACCTTGTAAGGAGGCTGTGAAGAAATGCCCGCATATAGAGATAAGATGAAGATTTTTACTGGTAACTGTCATGTAAAACTTGCAGAAGATATTTGTAGTTACCTGGGCACCGAACTTGTTAGTTCGGATATTGGTCGTTTTGAAGATGGAGAGATTTCAGTGGAAATAGAGGAAACTGTGCGCGGAGCTGATGTATTTGTAATTCAGCCTACCAGTCCGCCTGTAAATGAGAACATGATGGAACTTCTGGTTATGATAGATGCATTAAGAAGAGCTTCTGCCCGTCGTATAACTGCAGTTGTACCTTATTATGGGTATGCCCGGCAGGATAGAAAAGCTCAGCCACGAGCTCCCATTACGGCCAAGCTGGTGGCTAATTTACTGCATACAGCCGGAGCGCGCAGGCTGCTATCTATAGATATGCATGCTCCTCAGATTCAGGGGTTTTTTGATATACCGGTAGATCATTTATTTTCAGCTAATATAATGGTTGATTATTTTGAAGAAAAAGAGATTGACAAGTTAACAGCAGTGGCTCCTGATGTGGGGTCTGTCAAGCGAGTTCGTTCTTTTGCTAAAAAGTTAAATATACCAATGGCTATTATTGACAAGAGAAGACCCAAACCTAATGTAGCAGAAATAATGCATGTTATAGGTTCAGTTGAGGGTCGTAATGTTATTTTATTTGATGATATTATAGATACGGCCGGCACTATGACAAATGCTGCCGAAGCTTTGAAGCAAAAGGGGGCAAAAAAGGTTTTTGCCTGTGGCACACATGCTCTTTTTTCCGGACCAGCAGTTGAAAGACTTGGTGGTGCACCTATAGAGGAGGTAATTGTTACGAACACGATACCTCAGGATGATAATGCAAAAAAGCTTGATAATTTACAGGTGTTATCTGTAGCCCCATTATTGGGAGAGGCTATAGACAGAATTTTCAAAGATGTTTCTGTGAGTGTGCTTTTTAAATAAAATTTGCCCTTGTTGCTTTACAAACATAATGTTATAATATAATTTGTGTGGTGTATAAATAAATATTTCATCCCTTCTATAATAAAATTGGGTAAGGAGTGAGTAGCATGAAAAAAGTAGAAATGAATGCAAATGCCAGAAAAGAAACAGGAAAGGGAAAAGCTCGCAAACTGAGACGCGAGGGAAAAATTCCAGGTGTAATATACGGTCCCTCTCGTGATCCTCAACCTCTGACAGTAGATCCTTCTAAAGTCAGAGAAAATTTGGGTAGTAACGCTATAGTAGAATTGACTATATTTGATGGTGAAGAAGAAATGGAAACTGAGACTGTTATGATCAAGGATTATCAGAAGCATGTCATAAAAGATGTGCTTTTACACGTGGATTTTCAGGCTATCTCTATGGATGAACCTATTTCTGTAACTGTTCCCACTGAAATAACTGGTACTTCTGTTGGGGTGAAAGAAGGTGGGGTGCTTCAGCAGTTAATGAGAGAAGTAGAAATTGAATGTCTGCCTGGAGATATACCGGAATCTCTGGAAGTTGAGATAACTGAACTTGATGTAGGAGACTCTTTTCAGGTGAGCGACCTGGACATAGGTGAAGAAATAGAAGTTTTACATGATCCTGATGATGTACTGGTTACAGTTGTTCCGCCCAGTGAAGAAATTACTGAAGAGGAAGAAACTCTTGTAGACGTAGAGACCCTTGAACCTGAAGTAATAGGTGAAGAAGAGGAAGAAGTTGAAGAAGAATTGGCTGAAGAAGAAGAGATGGAAGATGAAGAAGAACCAGAACAAAGAGATTATATGTAAGCAAAATCCAGAATATTTCTGCTATAAAGAGCGTAACCCTATTCTTTCTATAAGGTAGGGTTGCGCCTTTTACTGTTTTGATTGTGGTGGTGAAAACATATGAAAGCAATATTGGGATTAGGAAATCCAGGAAAAAAATATAGAAATACCAGACACAATATTGGCTTTAAAGTTATCAAAAAATTAGCTAAAAAATATGATTGTTCACCGAAAAATAAGGATATTTATCTGGTGGGAGACTGTAAAATTAAGAGGATTAAGGTGTTGTTGGCCCAACCTTTGACATTCATGAATCGCAGTGGAAAAGCTGTAAAAAAACTAAAAGGTGAATTTGATTTTAGGCCGGAAGATCTCCTTGTTATTCATGATGATTTGGATTTGGAATTAGGCCGGATAAAACTAAAAAAATCTGGCAGCAGTGGTGGACATAATGGTGTGAAATCTATAATTGCAGCTCTTGATTCACGTGATTTTTCTAGATTAAGAATGGGGATAGGAAGACCACCGGCAGGTTTGAGTGCTTCAGATTATGTTCTGACTGCTTTTTCTGGTGAAGAGATGAACGAAGTGGTCGAGCCAGCTATTAACCGGGCTATTTCAGCTGTGGAAGTTTGGTGTAAAGAGGGCTGTGAGGCAGCAATGAATGAATTTAATTAGAGGAAAAAAATAAACCAGGTTTAAAGTTACTGGCATGTGGGGAACTAGTTTTAGGAGGATGCTCATGTTTGAATTTAAGTGTCAAAAAAACGAAAAATTGCAAAAATTAATTTCTGCTATTGAGTTTGAAAATAATTTACAGCTGACAGGTTTAGATCAGTCCAGGCTGGCTTTTATAATATCTCAAATAAGGGGAGAAGTTTCTCAAAATCTTTTTGTTATTTCTTATGATGATTATCGTGCCGGGGAGATATATGAAGATCTTGTTAGGCTTATCCCACGGGAAGATGTTCATTTATTTCCTATTCAGGATGTTTTACCACATGAAGAGATACCTGCAGACAGGAAAAAGGTAGAACAAAGACTAAAAGTTATACATTCTTTTCAGCACTCCCATTCTCCTGTTATTACTGTCGCTTCAATTTCAGCACTTAATAAAAAACTTACTCCCTGGCAGCGCTGGAAAGAAATGGAACAAAAGTTTGTGACGGGGGAGAATTATAATCTAAAAGAAACCACTTCTTTTTTGGTAAATAAAGGATATAAAAGAAGGGAAATGGTAGGCGCTAAAGGCGAATTTAGCATCAGAGGAGGAATTTTGGATGTTTTCCCTCCACACAAAAATCTTCCCTGCCGTCTGGAATTTTTCGGCGACAACCTGGAATCTATTCGTAGTTTTTCTCTTGATGACCAGCGTTCCCGCGAAGAGATAAGTAGTTTAATTATTCCCCCGGCCGGAGAATTAATTTTACCAGAAGATTTTTCTGATCGGGCTAATGCAGTGGAAAGAATGTTAGAAAAGAGATACAAGGAGTTAGAAAAGGATTATCCAGAAGCTGCAGAAGAAATTCAAAATAAGCTGGCGAAGTTTAAAAGTAAAGGAGTAGAAAATTTAGATCCTACTATTTTACGAGAATATCTACCCCTGTTTTATGACAGACTGGATTCTATTTTTTCCTATTTGGGTGAAGATGTTACTTATATTTTGGATAAGCCCCGTCGATTAGAAAAGGTTTATAAACAGGAGTATGAAAACCTTTCAGACAATACTGCAAACCTGCTAGAACAAGGAGAAGTTCTTCCTTATTATCTGGATAATTTTATGTCACCAGAGGATATTTTTCAGATTTTATATAAAAATCATTATCTGGAATGTATGAGCGAAATAGATGTTAATAAAAACCTTTCAGGTCTGGATTTTGCAGGACAGACTCTGGAACCATATCATGGAAGATTTGATTTATTGGCTGAACGGGTTGAGGAACTGGTCAATGAAGAATATGTTGTATTTTTAGGTGTAAGTGATGAAAGTAAATCTCGAGAATTGGCAGAACATCTGGGTGATTGGTTTGATATAAAAATAGCAAAGAGCCAGGAAGAGTTAAACCAGCTAGAGAAAGATGTTATTATTACTTCAGTTAATTTAAGTGAAGGATTTAAATTCGCTGATTTGAAAATAGCTTATTTTTCTGAAAATGAGATTCTGGGCGAGAAAAAACGGGAAAAGAAGAAAATCCAGGATCTTGAGGACACTGAAAAAGTTTCTACCTTTTCTGAATTATCGCCGGGGGATTATGTAGTACATGAAAATCATGGAATAGGCAAATATTTAGGACTGGAACCTCTTTCAATTCAGGATCAGCAGAAAGATTATTTGCTGATAGAATATAAAGAGGGAGACAAACTTTATGTGCCTACAGAACAGATACACCTGGTACAGAAATATATTGGTGGGGAGGGGGCAGAGCCTACTCTTTATCGTTTAGGCAGTGATCGCTGGCAGCAGGTAAAAGAACGGGTGAAGTCTTCTGTTAAGGAATTGGCTGTGGATCTTATAGAATTATATGCGGCCAGAGAAACAATGAAGGGTTATGCTTTTAGTGAGGATACAGATTGGCAGCAGGAATTTGAAGATGTTTTTCCCTTT
>CAYOFJ010000011.1:0-18758 GCA_964403065.1 uncultured Halanaerobiaceae bacterium
CAGCTATACCAATTCTAGAGGGAGCCAGTATCCCTATGGACATGAGTTTGTCCTTACACTTATAACTCAAATTTTCTCACACCTCCTGGCGATCTAAACTACCTGATCTAAACCAGCTATTGAAAAGTTAAAAAAGGAAGCCGGAGCAGAGAGAGCGTCCACCCTGCCCCAGAGCCCCCTTTGATATTCAATCTCTAATTTACCTTCAACTGAGCAAAATTATCTACAATCACTAATTTACCTTTTTAATCCATATATTCCAGTGCAGTATCCTGTATTCTATTCCAGGTATGATCTACATCTCTATCTGCCACAAATTCATTGAGAATATCTTCCAGGTCAGCCACAAAACCTTCCGGTGCAGCTGAACCGTGAGCTATAGAAGGAGATAAAGTATCTTCAGCAAAATCTTCTATAGAATCCTGCAGATAAATGCTGTATCTTTCTACATCGGGATCAACTCTTGCCGGAATAGAACCTTTGACGGGGTTGAAAGCATCCTGACCTTCACGGGAGGCTACAGTTTCCAGCCAGGCTCTGGCCCCCTCGGGATTGCTGACACCTTCGGGCAGGCCAAAAGTATCAGTTACTACCATGAAGTTGCCCTCGGTACCTGGTACAGTAGTCCAGCCGTAATCTTCCAGAGGCTCCCAGTCTACAGCGCGGAAGTAACCTTCAGCCCAATCACCCATGACGGTAAAGGCAGCTTCATCTTCCACCAATAACTCAGCTGCTCCCTGCCAGTCCAGAGCTGCATGATCGGGATTGATATAATCGAGAGTTCTATCGAGAAGCTCCAGGGCTTCTCCTACACCTTCATCATCAAAGGTGACTGTGCCATCCCAGAGACCATTGTAATCTTCCGGACCCATGGTAGCCAGCATCAGATTTTCAAATAGATGCAGGGTGGGCCAGCGGTTCAGATCTCCCAGGGCCAGAGGAGTAATATCCTCAGCTTCCAGAGCGTCAAAAACTTCAAACATTTCTTCTACAGTTTCAGGTGCTTCCAGACCGTGTTCATCCAGAATTCTCTGGTTGGTCCACAGTACATTGCTGCGGTGAATGTTAAGGGGCACGGAGTAAATTTCTCCATCTTCACCTCTTACCATATCTAAAATTTCCGGGTTAAAGTCATCCATAACTCCCCATTCTTCCAGATCATCAGTGATAGGCTGCATAAATCCGGGATCTACATAGCTGTTAAATAATTCTGCTCCACCGTGTACCTGGAAGGTGTCAGGTGGATTGCCACCTACAAGCCTGGTAATCATAACGGCTTTAGCATCAGTACCTGCACCACCGGCTACTGCCGAACTAATAGCTTCATATTCAGGGTGTCTGTCTTCAAAAACCTCGATCAATTCCATCAGAGCATCCTCTTCACCACCGGCAGTCCACCAGTTAACAATCTCTACCTGGCCATTTTGGGCCATAGCTGGAGCAGCACCGGCCAGAACCAGCGCCAGAGACAGCGTCAAAGCTAAAATAATTTTTCGCATGTGAATAATCCCTCCCGTTTTAGTTGTTAGCAGTCAAGCTAATTTGTTCTTTCCACTATTATAATTATCTAAAAATTGATACAAACCTCTAAAAATATGAAAGATTAACAGGTAAATATTTGAGATAAATCTGTAAAATTTTGTGACAAGATTTTTCTAAATCATTTATAACTCCCGGGCGCACTCTGGCAACTATAACTTTTTCCGATATTCAGTCGGAGTCACGCCCTCTTCTCGCTTAAACACCTTGCTGAAATAATTGCCGTCATTAAATCCCACTTCTTCAGCAATCTCCCCGATGTTTTTATTGCTGTGCCGCAGCAGTCTTTTCGATCTATCGAGCCGAAGCTGGTTCAAATAATCCGTAAAACTTACGCCAAACTTCTGCTTAAAGCTACGGCTTAGATAGCTGCTGCTTAAACCAACTTCTCCCGCCACTTTATCCAGATTTAACGGTTTATCGAAATTGCTTTCCAGGTAGTTACGGGCTTTATGCAGAGTATCATCTGCTCCAAAATCTCTATCGCTTTCCCGGGCGATATAATTGAGCAGCTGTCGAAACTGATCCTGTAAAATTTCCAGGGCTTTTTTGCCGGAGTCGGCAGTTTGCAAAGCAGAAATCATATCTTCCCGGGCAAAATTTTCTTTAAACTGCTGAGAGTTAATGTCCGTTACAGAAAAAATCTGGCGCAAAATAACTATGAGAAGTTCACGGCTGTAACTTTTTATTTCCGGCCGGGAAAAATCCTGTTCGATTTCATGACAAATTTCCTGCAATTTTTCTGTAGCCCGGGGGTAATTTCCCAGATCTATATATCTTAAGAGCTCTCTTTCTTTTTCCAGGGGAATATTTTTATCATAACCAGCAGTAAAACTTTCAGTTTCAGCTTCTTTCCCGGCTATATCTTTTTTCGCAGCAAAATTATTCCTATTTTTACGCACAGTTTCCAGTCGCAAACGGGCATTATTTATAATATCGATTATATCCTGTTTGTTAAGGGGTTTGAGCAGGTAATCTGCTACCCCCAGACGCAGAGCCTGCCGGGCATAACTAAAAGTATCATAGGCAGAAATCACCATCATAACACACCGCGGCAAAAAATCATAAATATCTTCTATAGCGCTTAGCCCATCTTTATCATCCAGACGGATATCCATGATGATAATATCGGGTCTTTCTTTCTGAGCCAGCTCTATCGCTTTATCTCCGCTGCCGGTGCTGCCCACCAGAGTAATACTATCAAATTCGGAAGAAATCACATGAGATATGGCTTCCCTTACCAGCGGCTCATCATCTACCACCATAATTTTACACATCAATTATCCTCCTCAGAAGAGAAATCACGGGGAATATAAATGGTCACTTTTGTTCCCCGGCCGGGAATGCCCTCTATTTCCAGCAGATCATCTCTCTGATAAAATAGCCGCAGCCGCTCCTTTATATTGCTGAGACCTCCAGGCTCCTCTTCCTGCAGGATTTTTCCCACTAACTCTTTATCCATACCGCTGCCATCATCCTGAACTTTAATTTTCAGCCACTCTTTTTGCTGGCTCAACTCAACCTCTATTAAACCCGAGGAAGATCCGCTCTTTTTTATACCATGCAAAAAAGCATTTTCCACCAGCGGCTGAATTGTGAGAGGAGGTATTTCCTGCTGTAAAATTTTGTCTTCATATATAAAATTAAACTGGATATTTTCGCCAAACCGGGTCTTTAAAATGTCACAGTAAAGATGTACACTCTGCAGCTCTTCTTCTACAGTTATTAATTCTTCTGATCTTTTTAAGTTGCGGCGAAAATGTTCTGCCACTTTGGTGATCATTTCCCCGGTTCTATCGGCATCTTCAATAACGGCCAGCTGAGATATGGAATTCAAGGTGTTGAAAAGAAAATGAGGATTAATCTGGGACTGCAGTTTTTTCAGCTCGGCTTCTTTCAGAAGATTTTTCATTTTGAGATTTTCCACCTGTTTTTGCTGAAGCTGCCTTTCGACTTCCAGCTTCTCCTGCAGCTCAGTGAACAGGGCTTCCAGTTCTGCGGTCATCATATTGTAGGCCCGGGCAATATGATTGAGTTCATCCCTGGTTTCCACTTCCACAGGCGGCAGTGAAAAATCTCCCTCGGCCAGTTTTTGCGAACGGTCGATAATTTTATCAAGCGGACGGGTGATGTTCTCTGAAAATAAATAGAGGAAAAGCAAACTAAATAACCCCAGGAAAAGTGCCATGGTGATGCCATAACGCTCCATCTGGTTGATCAAATTCCAGCTGTCCGCATAAATACTGTTAGCCTGGCGATTATTGGCATTAATGGCCTGGTTTAAGTAACTAATAAGTATATCGGAACGTTCTGTGAACTTTTCGTATTGTATCTGGTAATTTTCTTCCCGTTCTGCCCTCTCCACCAGCTGTTCACTTTTTTCGATAAATCCTGCTATGAGAGGTGAAAATTCTGCCACTGTTTCCACTTCTTCTCCTGTATACAGCCGCTGTAATTTCTGCACAGTCTCTCTATATAACTGATAATCTTCTCTGTTTCTGGAATTGAGATAATTTGTGGTGTGATAGTGCAGCAAATTTATCTCTTCAGCTGCTGTTTCCAGCTTCTCATTTTCCGCCAGCATATTATCCATAAGCTCAGCCGTTCCCCGGTGAGCCAGGGCGATATAAGCTGCAGTGAGAACCATGAGACAGAAAAATGCTATAAAAAATAATAGAAGTTTACTCCTCAGGGAGATGAAGGGACCCTCCTGCTTTATTTCAAATATCCTGCTCATGCAGCTCCACCTCCCCTTCACTTTCCTCTTCTCCCAGCAACTTCATTTCTACCTGATTATGCAGATTTACATTGCCATGAGAAAGAATGGTGGTCATTTCTTTTACAGCCTGATACCCTATCTGTTCGGAATCCCGGTAAATGAGGGTGTCAAAAACCATATCCTCCAGCTCATCTGTCAGGCCAGCTCTGCTGCCATACCCCACCAGATAAATATCTTGCATCTGTTCTGTAAATACCGCTGAATCAGCCAGAATTATTGACAGCTCCTCTTCCGGGGTGAAAATAGCTTTAATATCCTGTTCATTCATCATGTGACCGACTTCACTGCTGACTTCCAGCAGCTCAGCTTCTACCTGTCTGTGTTCTAACATATCACTTTTCCCGACCGCTGCAAGAGCTTCGCGAAAACCAAAAATTTTCAGCTGTTCGGAAGAAGATAATCTCTGTTCATCTTCTCTCCGGCGGGAAAGCAGGCCAATTTTGCCTCCACCCAGCTCAATATTATCCAGGATGTATTTTCCTATCTGGTAGCCCGTCTGATGATGATCAAGTCCTACATAGGAAAGACGGCGGGAGTCGGGAAAATCAGAATTAATGGTGACAATGGGAGTCTCCTGCCCAAAATCATCGATAATTCCGGACAGCACAATAGAAGTGCCCTCCACCAAAATACCATCATAATCGGCCATTTCTGCCAGCTGTAAGTAATCGGCAGGAGACATTTGGCCTGCGGGATCGGCATGATAAAATTTTATATCTATACCCCGTATAGAGGCTGATTCTTCCGCCCCCTGTCTCATAAGCTCCTTTTCCTGTTCACTGCCGGAAGTTATCATCGCCAGTCTAAACTTATCTGCTGTTTCTCCCCCGGAAACAGCAGATTGTCCGGACCTTTCTTCACCTGCTGTCTCGGCAGCAAAATAACTGTTGTCGGTAAAATTATCGACTTTGGTCTGTAACTGTCGATAATTCTGCCACATAAAATAGTTAAAAATTAGTACCACCAGCAGAAACATAAAAATTATTAACAGGGTAGGCAGAGAAAAATTTTTTAAATATTTCATGTAAAAATCCTCCTGCAGCTACAGTTTAAATTTTTCTCTTGATTATCTTAAATATATCTCGGCCAGATTCTCCAGTTCTTTCATAGTTTCGAATATCTCATTTTCATACAAAAACACATTTAATTCCTCATTGAGGGCACTGATAAAAACCTCCCGGGCGGCAGCCCCATGCACAAGACTAGGTACAAGCTGGCTCCTCTGTAAATCTTTCCGGTCCTCTGCTATGCCGGGTGTTAACTCTTCAACAGCAATGTCTTTGTGGGGAGGTACAGCTCCCAAAATTTCCGTGAATTTTTTCTGCACCCGGGGCTCGGCTGCCTGCTCCAGCCAGCGATAAGTATATTCACTTTGAGCAGCCTCTGCCGGCAGGGCAAAAGTATCTACAACCAATAAAAATACCGGCTGCTCGGAGTTAATTACAGCCGCTCCATAATCTTCACCTTTCTCTGCTCCGCGCGCATTAAAAAACCCGCGGGCCCAGGTCCCCATCACTGTCATGGCAGCTTTCTCCTCCAGCACCCGTTCACAGGCCTGATGCCAGTTTAAACCGGCATGATCAGGATTAACGTAAGCCAGAATTTCCTGGAGATACTTCAGTGTTTCTTCTACAGGCGGGCTCTGCCAGGATTTTTCCCCCGTCACCAGAGAATTATATTCTTCCGCAGTGGCGACTGCAGCAAGTAAGGTTTCGAATAGATGTGTGGTAGGCCAGAGATTGCGAGAACTCAGAGCCAGGGGAGTAATATCTTTTTCAGCCAGCTGTTCAGCAGTTTCCGCAAGTTCTCGCGGTGTACCGGGCGGAGAGATATCGTGTTTAGAAAATATATTCTGATTATACCACAGACGATTGGCTCTATGGATGGTGACAGGCAGGGAATAATATTCCCCCTCAACTTCCACCATTTCCGCTATCTCAGAAAAAAAGCTTTCCCGCCAGCCCTGAGCCTGCCATAAGTCGGTTATGGGGCTCAAATAATCTCCTGCTATGAAAGTGTCTTTCAACTCAGCCCCTCCATGAACCTGAAAAGTATCGGGAGGGCGATCACGCAAAAGCCTAATTTTAAGTACATCTTTGGCATTAATCCCCGCGCCTCCTTCAACCGCAGCATTAACGACGTTTATGTGGGGATATTCCTTCTGAAAAGAATCCATTAAATACTGCAGCCCCTGTTCTTCACCGGGAGCTGTCCACCAGCTGAAAATTTCCAGTTCTCCTGGATTATTTTCCGGGTTCAGTGATTCAGCGGCCAGGGTAAAATTAAAAGTAATAGGAAAAATAAAAATCAGCAATAAACAACAGAAGCCACACCATAATACAGTGATATTTAGCGAACTTTTAATTCTTTTAATTAACACAAACAAAAATTTAGTTTTATTCATGCTGCCGGCCCTCCAAAATCTAAAGCTCAACCGGTTTTCCACTGCGGGCACTGGTTGCTAGGGCATCTAAAACAGCCAGATTATTTAAACTTTCCTGTGAGGAAATCGCGGCTTCTTTGATACCGGCAGGCCACTCAGCTGCCATGCGGGAAAAATATTCAATTTCGTTCTGGAATTGGTCACAGGCAGGCAGCGTGATATTGTTCGTTTCTTTATTTTTTTCCAGACGTATATATCGATCTCCAGTTTTGCGCCAGTCAAAAAAATCAGGAGCCTCCAGTCTTCCTTTGCTGCCCACTATTTCCACACTTTTACTGCCAGGAATAGTGATACTATATGCCAGATTAACATGTGTGCTGGTGTCAGGCTGAAGAGAAGCCCCTTCATTATTTGTATCCCCCTGAAAAACAAGTACAGCAGAACCCTGGCCTTCTACATCTCCCCTGGCGGCCTGAATTGTCTGGTTATAGGCCAGATCGGGCCGGCATTTAAACAATCGACTGATAAAATCAACCAGATAACAGCCCACATCATGCAGTGCGCCTCCACCGGCATCTGCACGAAAGCGGATATCGTCGGCCGGACGGGTGCTCTGATAGCAGAAAGACCCTCTGACCAGTTTAATTTCTCCTAGTTCTCTGCGGGCCAGCTCTATAAAACGATTGGTGAGCGGACGAAACCTGTACATGAAACCTTCCATCAGGAAGACGTCCTGCTTTTCCGCCAGCTGGAAAAGTTCTTCACCCTCTTTTTCCGTCATCACCAGCGGTTTTTCGCAGAGCACATGTTTGCCTGCCTGCAGAGATTTTTTGGCCCACTCAAAATGTAAATGATTGGGTAAAGGAATGTAAACAGCTTCAACCTTACTATCCTCCAGCATTTTTTCATATGTTCCATAACTTTCCACCTGGTCTGGACCGACATTTTCCTGCAAAAATTTCTCGGCTTTATGCTCACTGCGGCTGGCCAGAGCGTAAAGTCTGGCATTTTCGGCTTTCAGCAAAGCGGGCAAAAACTTTTTACGAACTATAGACGCTGTACTCATAATACCCCAGTTTATGGATTCCATTTTGTTTTATCCTCCCTGTGTAATTAATGAAATTTTTTCTATATTTAGGTTTAGTCTTCGGCCAAAAAACAGCGCTTCCTTCGCAAAAGCTCATCCATGAGCTTACGCTCAGCCCGGCACATCCTGAGCCGGGGCACGATTTTTTGGCCATAGTTATGACCCGGGTTTCTAAAAATTTCTAGTATCACATAGCTTCATAGCTTCCAATACTTTATAAACCCAGGCAATTGAGGATACAAACAATCCTGATTATACCGTATATTTACCAACTGTTTGGGATAAGAACCATTTTTTTAATTTCACTCGTTGCTTTAATATATTTTATCCTCAATGTCTTCATATAATTGATTCCAGATTTCAGGTTATTATCCTTTTTAAACATTGAAATAATATAGAAAGCATTATTTGGAAATTTAGGAAATCATGATATGTGGGGGGATTAAAAATTTGAATGAGTAACTTGAAAAGTTTAGAAAACTCAGGCGATAGTTAGGCAGTAATATCCAAGTAAGTAAGAAGTATAATTTAAGTAAGATACTAGTTTCTATCTTCCAGTTCAAAAGTTAATTCTTTAGGATCTTCATCAGCCACAGCTGTAACCAATTTATTTTCGTAGCCAACTTTACTCAGATATATTTCAAATTCTTCTCCGGGAACCAATTTTATATTTTCCCCTTCATATACACCAACTTCATCAGTCATTTCAGCTCTTATATTGTCCCCTTCAAAATTTTCAATAAAAACTCTAACGTCTTCTAAACCTCTATCATATATGGGAGCATCAGCATCCACAATTTCTACAATAATATTATATTCCGAGTATTCAACAGTGTTATTATCGACTTCCATATCACAGGCACTCAAAACTACAGTCAAAAAGATGGCCAAAGTAAAGATACCAATAATTTTAAAATTATTTTGTAAGCTCATTATGATGCCCCCTAAAATTGAGTTTATAAGGAAAAACTATGCCTTATATTTTAAATTCAATATTCTAATATCTTTTTCCTCCAGTTCCTTACTGTTTTTTTCGACTCCTCATTCACCAGGAGCTGTTTTTTTAACTGGTGGAAACAGGCTGGATTGCTGAGACGATATCTGTTGATTTTCTCTATCAAGAGAAATAAATAATGGTCAGAAATAAGGCCGAGCAGCATGGAGGCTGCGACTGCCTGACTGCTGATAGGAATAGACAGTTTTCATGATGACCCTGTTGTTTTCACCGGCCAAGAAAAAATAATTGGCCATAAATAGGACCGTGCTGCAGGGACGCAGCGCGCCGAGCTTGCCGCAGGAAGCGGTCATAGCGAGGGCAGTCCTATTTATGGCCTAAAAGTAATTGTGGTTTTTGAAAAACAACCTGGGAAGAATGAAAAACTGTCTATTCCTTTTCCACCAACCCATTAAACAGCTCCATATTTGCTTTGAGCATCGACCCTGACATTAAATCCTTAAGAGCCTGTCGATAATGATCCGGTTTAAGCCCCGGTATTTTACCGTCGCGGGCCATATTCCCCATGATGACAACATTCTGCATGCGGGAATCCTCCAGATCATCCTTATACACTCTGGTCAGTTTGGCATCATACTTTTCCGCATATTCTTCCAATTTCTCTCTGGTGGTATCTTCCTCTTCCCCCAGTCGGGTTGAAAGGGTCTGCCAGGATACATCATAATAAATCATTTCTCCGCCGGGCTTCAGATGAGTGGCCATTCCCCGCAGAGCCTCATTTTTTTCCATGGCTATAACCATATCCGCCTGACCTTTCTGAATTAACGGTGAATGTATTCCCTGCCCCAGGCGCAGATTGGAAACTACCATTCCTCCGCGCTGAGCCAGACCATGTGTATCAACCCCTCTGACATCATAACCAGCATAATCTGCGGTACGAATCATGGCTTCGCTGAGCAGATTAATTCCCTGTCCACCGACACCTATAAGATAAAGATCCAGTTTTTCAGCCAGTTCATTTTGCTGTTTATTCATTATCGTCACCTCCTGTATCTTCCCGGGCAAATTCTATTGCTCGGGTAGGACAGGTCTGCAGACAGGACCCATCACCTATACACAGATCTTCATGAACCCAGATAGTGCCGTCCTCTTCTTTCTGAAAGGTCGGACAGGCAAAATCTTCTACACATTCATAAATCTGCGCACATTCCTCCTGATCAATTTTTACATTGCGGTCCTCAAACTCACCTTTGCGGCGCTGTTCCCGGGTGAACTTGAGCATACAGGGGTGACTGGCTATAACCACATTAAATCCTTCTTTATCTACTTTCTCTTCTATTAATTCCTGCAGCCCCTTTTGATTGTAGGTATCAATCTTGCTGACATCATCGACTCCCATTCCCTGCAGCAGTTCTTTCAGGGGGATGGCATCTGTGGATTCATTGAAATTGCCACCACTGGAAGGGTTATTCTGATGGCCGGTCATGGCCGTAGTGTTATTTTCCATTACCACCAGGGTCAGATCATGATTGTTGAAAACTGCATTGACTATTCCGGGCATTCCGGCGTGGTAGAGAGTGGAATCGCCGATAAAAGCTACAACTCTCCGCTCATCATTATACAGTGAAAGTCCGGAACCTGTACCTGTGGAATGTCCCATACATAGCAGCACTTCACCCATATTATAGGGCGGAAGAAATCCCAGGGTATGACAGCCGATATCGGCTACAGTTATATCCTGTTCTCGCAGAGCTTTTTTGATAGGATGGAAGGCAGAACGATGGCCACAGCCGGGACACATCTGCGGCGGCCTGGGATTTAATGGTGACTCCCTTTCTTCCTGAACTTTGACCATTTTGTCTGGAATTAAATCCGGCCAGGTTCTGTGCAGCACCTCGGCTACTTTATCTGGAGTGTATTCGCCCATCCAGTCTTCCAGGCCCTGCTTGCCAATTATCACCGTAGAAAGCCCTTCATCATAAGCTATGGACTTAATCTCCTCTTCCAGCACAGCATCAAGCTCTTCCAGTATCTTTACTTCTTCATGCTCCCGGAGAAACTCAACTATTTCCTTCTCATTTAAAGGCTGAACTACTCCCAGTTTAAGAATATCGGGTCTTTTCCCTTCTATCTGTTCCAGTACATCCAGCAGAGATTGATGTGGCACACCACTGGTTATGATGCCGCGTTTCTCGTTGTTATTATCTTCCACTTCATTTAAATTTCTTTCCCGCACCATACTTCTGACTTTTTCTCGCTTTTGCAGGGCCCGACGCTTCATAGGAAACACCTTATCGGTTATAGGCACGTAAGGACCATTTTCCGGAGCAAACTGAGGCCTATCATCAAATTCCACCGGGGTCCAGCTGCCAAACGAAACCTTTTCCTTGGCATGGCAGACATGAGTCGTCAATCTCAGAATTATGGGCATCTTTTCCTGCCGGGAGATTTTGGCAGCTTCCTGATACATTTCATAAACTTCCTGAGGTGTGGAAGGCTCCAGTATCGGTGTGTAAGAAAGTTTGGAATAATGTAAGTTGTCCTGCTCATTCTGGGAAGAGTTAGCACCAGGGTCATCCCCCAGCACTATTACCATTCCGCCGATGAGTTCCATCAAACTCAACTGCACAAAGGAGTCAGCAGCTACATTTAGCCCCACACTTTTAAAGAAAGCAGTGGAAAGATTCCCATTGACGGAGGCTCCAAAAGCAACTTCGGTAGCTACCTTCTCATTGGTGGAAAATTCAAAGTAAAAAGGACGGTCCTCGCGGGGAATGGAGCGTATAGCCTCGGCAATTTCCGGGGTGGGAGAACCGGGATAAGAGGTTACCACTCGGGTACCCGCTTCCACCATAGCCCGCACTAAAGCTGTGTTGCCAATTACTATTTCTTCGTTTTCCTCGCGAGCCAGCAGGACATCTTGCATCTTTTTCATAAAATCACCACCTTTGAGATTTCTAAAATCTAATAATCTATTCAATTTATAAATTCTGTGCTTCTTGCCTATTTCCTGTAAACTTAAATAAAATATGAAAAAAGATTGAAATAATTTAGGTGATTACTAGTCTCATTTAAATGCTCATATAAGACCTCTGCTCTTTCAGAAATTAAGCAGAGAAAATGGCCCGATCAACCCTTTGCCTCCCGGGCTCTACGCACTGCTTTTAACATTTCTTCTATTTTCTTAGGCGGGGAGTTTGCTTCCATTATGCCACTGGAAGCACCTATTCCATCAGCTCCGGCTTTGATAAATTTTTTAACGTCTTCTCCGGAGCTAATTCCTCCCCCGTGTAAAATTTTCACCCGGGAGTTAACCTTTTTAACAGCTGAGATTGCTTCTTTTACATAATCCTCCTCACTGGTCTCTCCTGTGCCGATTAATTCAGTGCGTTCTGCCAGAACTATATCAGGATTAAAATTGCTCACGGCAGCTGCTTCTTCCACAGTATCCGTGCAGACAACAGTTTCCAGTCCTGCTTCTGAAGCTCGTTTCACAGCTTGAGAGATTTCTGATAGTGATAAGGGTTTTTCTCCATGATTAAGAAATGTCCCCTGTGCACCTGCGCTGGCCACAGCTTCCGGCAAAATATGCCCGTGTCCTCTTCCGGGCTCGAGCGGATCTACATGCTGGGCGAAAACAAATAAATTCTCTGTTTTTTCTGCTACCAGACGGATATCGCAGGGCTGAGGGGTAAGAATTACATCTACATTATATTTGTGAGAAAGTTTGTCGGCGGCTCGAGCAATTTCCAGCAAATCCTCTCCATATGCATAAGCTTTGGGGCCGATGTTGAAGAAGGGAGGTTTCACCCGGGAATTCTCCTTCATAATAATCTGCCTCCTGTCTGTCGATAATTCTCACATATCTTTTAAAAATGATAAATCCAAAACAGATTAAATTTTTATTAGTATTACAGTTTATATTTCATATTATACTATAACTATTCTATATATTTTTAGCTGCCTCCTGATCCATAATAACCCTGACATCATCATGCAGGTGCAGAAAGGAAGCCGGAAGTTTAGTTGTAATTCCACCACTTACCATTTCTTCCACTGCTTTTGCTTTAGATTCCCCGTTTACTATTAGTAAAATTCTTTTTGCTGAAAGAATAGTGCCAACTCCCATGGTTATTGCCCGTTCAGGAACTTCTTCCTGGTTTTGAAAATAGCTGCTGTTTGTTTTTCGGGTGTGCTCCTTCAGTGTTACAGGGCTGGTTCTGCGCGGCAGTTCTTCCTGTGGCTCATTAAAAGCTATATGGCCATTGGAACCCAGGCCTAAAATCTGCAGGTCTATGCCGCCTGCTTCTGCTATTTTTTCTTCATACCTTCTGCATTCCTGTTCTATATTTTCAGCCTGCCCCCGGGGAATGTGTGTATTCTCCCTTTTAATATCGACTTTATTGAAAAAATTCTTGCGCATATAAGAGTGAAAGCTGCCGGGGTGTTCTGGACTTAAATTTATATATTCATCAAGATTAAAAGTGGTAACTTCGGAAAAGCTAAGAGAATTATTTTGGTGCATTTCTGCCAGCTGATCATACATACACATGGGAGTACTACCTGTGGGTAAGCCCAGCACACTTCTAGGTTTATATGTAACCTGGCCGGCGACAATCATAGCTGCTTTTTGGCAGAGCTGTTTATAATCTTCCACAATAGATAAGTCCATACAGTTATATTCACTCCCCTCCTGTTCAAAAATACTACACTCCCAGAAGATTGAAATCAAGCAAAAAGTATATTCTCCTTCCAATTCTAATTTATTTATCCTCTTCAGTAAATTTATGCCGGGAGATAAGATCTCCCACAGTTGTCAGTTCAAATCCTTCTCTCTGCAGCATCTCAATAAACTCGGGCAGAATCTCTACAGTATTGGATCTATCTCCACCACCATCATGCATCAATACAATAGCTCCTGGATGCAGCTGCAGATGAGTTCTGGCCATGATAATTTCTGGCTGATTTTCCTCCTCATAATCTCCAGTATCTACGGACCAATTAACAATTCGGTAATTGGTGCGGCCAAAACTTTCCAGCTGTCTTTCTGAAATTGCCCCATAAGGCGGTCTAATTAACTTCGGATAATCACCGGTTATATCTTCAATTAATTTCCCGGTGGGCTTGATTTCTTCCTCTATAATTTCATCCCAGCTAAGCCAGACAAAATTACGATGTGTAAACGAGTGATTGCCTATTTCATGACCTTCATTATCTATTCTTTGCACCAGCCAGGGATGTTCTTCTACTTCCTGTCCCAGCAGAAAAAACGTAGCTTTTACATCGTATTCTGCCAGAATATCAAGAATTTGGGAGGTATAACGGGGATGGGGACCATCATCAAAACTTAAAGCTATGTAAGGGTCACTGTTGGGCCCGGACATATAAAATGTCCCCGGATAGTTTCTCTGCTGCTCTTCATAATCTTCTATAAATTCATGATTGACCATGGCCTGCACGGATAAATTTGTAAAACCTATCTGCAAAACAAATATAAATATTAACAACGATAATATTGTAAAAAGAGTTTTAGGCAAATCCTTAGTAATAATATTTTCATTTTCTCTCATTTTGTTTCTAACCATCCTTTTTTATTCTCAGCTTTTTTACTGTTTATTCAATAATAACATGAAATTTTTAAAATTATAAGGATGAAATATTATTGATTTTTATTTAAATATTTGTTAAAATGTTAACATCTCAATATATTAAAGTGCGATGGGGTGATTTACTGTAAACATATTTCATAAGGAGTGATAAGGTATGAATAGCCTTCCTGGTTCCACCTGGTTCTGGTTATTAACACCCAATTTACTGTTGATTTTTCTTTCCCTTTTAAGACTGGTCATGAGCAGAAGGGGGGATAACTGATGGATCCTGTTTTAACTACTTTTGCCCTTTACATAGTAGGCATGATGGTCATCGGATATTATTTTTACCGCAGAAATGAAGATACAGCTGACTATTTCCTGGGGGGACGTGGGCTTAACGCTCCTGTAACCGCGTTGAGCGCCCAGGCCAGCGACATGAGCGGCTGGCTGCTCATGGGTTTTCCCGGGGCAGTTTACGCGGGCGGTTTTCACGCCATGTGGATCGGTATTGGACTGGCCATAGGCACCTATCTCAACTGGCAGTTTACCGCCAGCAGACTCCGCTATTATACCGAAAAAGTGGATTCTATTACCATCGCGGATTTTTTCGAAAACAGGTTTAAAGATGACACCCGGGCACTGCGAGTGGTTACGGGGCTGGTCATCCTGGTCTTTTTTACTATTTACGTATCTTCTGGCCTGGTGGCTGGAGGCACTCTGTTTGAAAATATCCTCGGGGTTGAATATAATATAGCAGTATATATATCAGTTGTGATCATTGCCCTATATACCTACCTTGGCGGATATCTGGCAGTCAGCTGGTCCGACTTTATACAGGGATCGCTCATGTTTTTGGCTCTCGTGGTGGTACCGATAAGCGTTGTAGTCAGCATGGGAGGGTTGAGCGAGCTCTGGAGCGCTGTTTCCGAGGTAAATCCTGATCTGCTCTACGCCTTTCGCACCGTAGAATTTAATCCCGAAGGGGCTTCCGTGTGGCAGACAGTTTCCGGCGGCATCTCTCCTTTAGACCTCATTTCCAACATAGCCTGGGGACTGGGTTATTTTGGCATGCCCCATATAATCATTAGGTTTATGAGCATCGAAGATGGTAAGGAGCTGCCCATCTCTCAATTCATCGGAGTAACCTGGGTTGTGGTCACCCTCATAGGTGCTACATTAGTTGGTATTATGGGTATAGTCACCTTTGCCGAACCGCTGGGAAATCCGGAAACTGTATTTCTTGAACTTCTGCAGTATGTGATGAATCCCTGGGTAGGGGGTATCTTTCTAGCTGCCGTGCTGGCCGCCATCATGAGTACGGTTGACTCTCAGCTGCTCGTCTCCTCCAGCGCCCTTACGGAGGATTTTTACAAGGCCTTTTTCCGGCGAGATGCCAGCGATAGAGAGCTGCTGATCTTCAGCCGGGGTTCCGTAATAGTTATAACACTTGTAGCCCTCTATTTTGCTATGGCTGGAGGGATGATACTGGACATTGTTGGTTATGCCTGGGCAGGACTGGGTTCAGCCTTCGGACCGGCAATTCTCTTTTCTCTTTACTGGAAAAAAACTAATAAACACGGAGTACTGGCCGGCATAATCGTGGGAGGAGTCACAGTTATTATCTGGAATAACTTCTTCGCTTTTACCGGCCTATACGAAATAGTGCCTGGTTTCTTTCTCAGCAGCCTGGTAATCTTTTTAGCGAGCTACTTTGGCCCGGAGACTGATCCGGAAATAGTCGAGGAGTTTGAAGAAGTAGCGGAAATGGCCAAAGATTAGTGTTCCCGCCTCAGGAGGTGCCGGGTTGAGCGAAAGCTCAGGGAGGAGTTTGCGCAAAGGTAGCACTGCTTTGTCACCTATTACTTGACATATGAAATTTATCAGTTATAATTAAAGAAAACAAAGATGATTATGATACTAAAGTTTAGGGGGCAAAAATAATGCAAATTGCTGAAGAAATATCTGATTTAATAGGTGAAACTCCTCATTATAAACTGCAGAAAGTAGGGGACAAGCTGCCGGTAGAAATATTTTTAAAACTGGAAGCTTATAATCCCGGTTCCAGTGTTAAGGATAGAATAGCATATAGTATGATAAAGCGCGGGGAAGAAAATGGCAAGCTGGAAGAGAATGGAGTAATCGTAGAACCTACAAGCGGTAATACCGGCATAGGTTTAGCCATGATTGGTACGGCCCTGGGTTATGATGTAATTCTTACCATGCCCGATAGTATGAGCCAGGAAAGAAGAGATTTACTGCAGGCTTTTGGGGCTGAACTGATTCTCACTCCCGGTGATGACGGTATGTCAGGAGCCATCGAAAAAGCGGAAGAACTGGCAAATACAAATGAAAATTATTATTTGCCCGATCAATTTTCTAATCCGGCCAATCCTGCCATTCACCGAGAAACTACAGCCAGAGAAATTTTACATGATTTTGGCAGTGAACTCGATTACTTTGTGGCCGGAGTAGGAACGGGAGGCACTATAACTGGTGTAGGCCAGGTGTTTGAGGAAGAAAGCCCGGCAACTGAAATAGTTGCCGTGGAACCAGCAGATTCAGCCGTTATTTCTACCGGGGAAGCAGGTTCACACAGTATTCAGGGGATAGGAGCCGGCTTTATTCCGGAGATTTTACAGACTGAGCTGCTGGATCGGGTTCTGACAGTTACTGATGAAGAAGCTGAGCAGGCAACAAGAAAACTGGCCCATAATGAAGGTTTATTATGTGGAATTTCTTCCGGGGCTGCTCTTGCTGCCACTTTAAAACTGGCCAGAGAAGTAGAAGCCGGCAGCAAAATTCTGGCCATAGCCCCTGATTATGGAGAAAGATATCTGTCCCTGGACATTTTTGCAGAGTAAGTTTGCAGCTGGAGGCGGGTAAATCTCGCCTCCTTTTATGTTTGAAGAATGTTTAAAGCTTAAAATTACCGGACTATTTCTATTTTGTCAGGTTTTGCTCAATAATTTTAAATCTCAAATTTAAATCTCTTCATCCCATTCCCTTTCGAATAAACTATCCTCATCTTGTTCGAATTCCTCTTCCGCAATTTCCTCCATAGATATATCCAAAACTGCTCCCGAACCAATATCAGTTCGATAATGCATATCCTGAAAGTTGATTTTCTCTACACAGCGGTTGACTCTATCAACAGCAGAAAAATGCCCTTCAGCCAGAGCGGTCACAGCTATCACTCTGCCCCCGGCAGTTAATATTTTATCATCTTCCCGGCGGGTAGAAATATGGAATATCTTAGTATTGTCCTGCTCAGTTTGTTCCAAACCTTCAATAAGAAAACCTTCTTCATGCATAAGGGGATAACCACCAGAGGTTATCACAATACTTACTGCAGTTTTCTGACTCCAGCTTACCTGTTTTTCCTGAATACTGCCTTCAGCCGCCTCCTGTAAAAGACCGCTCAAACTGTCATTAAGTCTGGGTATAATGGTAACAGCTGCTGTAGAAGACAAATTCAGCTGAAAGTCTACCACTCTTGGCCCGCGGTCGGTAATAATAATTTCAGCAGTTATAAAACCCTGATGAGTAAATCCGCTCTGTTTAAGGCCCTCCAGCAGGGAAAGCATAATTTTACTGTAAATAATTTTATCAGTTTGAAAAGATACAGCTGGCAAAGGAGAATAAGCACCCATGCCAGAAGTTAAAGCCCCTTCTCCTCCCTCAAAAACAGCTCTATGAATGCGGGCAGAAGAAAGGGGAAGAATTATATCTCCATCGGATAGGGCAAATACTGAAACTCTTTCCCCTTCCGGAATCTCTTCGATGAGTATTTCAGCACCCGCTGACGCTGAAGAAGTACTATCTCCTTCTCCCTGACTCTGTTTATCTGTTTTTGGAGACAAAAGACGCTCAACCACTTCTCGCGCTTCTTTTTTATCGGAAGTTGCAATAGGCTGCCGCAAAGTTTTGTCAGGAGAAGCCTGGGCAGGACGTATCTGGAGTGGATAATCAGCTTCTTCTAAATATTTTCTGGCATTATCGAGTTCAGCAAACATACCGCAGTCCACGGTCGGAATATTATTATTGAGCAAAAATCTTCTCTTCTGTAAATTATCATCATTCAGCTGCACCGCGTTTTGCCGCGGGCCTATAACCTGTATATCATAGTCCTTTAAACTGTCCACCAATCCCTGACGGCAGAGATTTTCCTCCCCAACATATATTAAATCAATCTGATTTTCTTTAATAAACTCTTTGACAGCTTCAACATCATTAATCTCAATATCGACAATTTTTGTTTCCTCAGCAATTCCTGCATTTCCCGGGGCAGCAAATATATCTGAAACTTTATCTTCCTGTTTTAATTTGCAGGCAAAAGCGTGTTCGCGGCTGTCGCTACCCAGAATAAATGCTCTCATCTTAATTCCCCCTCCGACAAACTTGGCAAAAATTTAATTCTCTAAAAT
>CAYOFJ010000012.1:0-18606 GCA_964403065.1 uncultured Halanaerobiaceae bacterium
TCGGCAGCTGGGAACCCAGTTCCATGAGGACTGAGGGTGAAGAGCTGGCCTGGGGTGGAATCGATTATCTGGAAAAACTGGCCCAGCAGGATTTCGAGATGGAAGACCCGGGTGAAACTATAGTAGTTGGCGGAGGTAACACCGCCATGGACTGTGTCCGCTCCACCCTGCGTCTTACAGATGAGGAAGTACACTGCTATTATCGCCGGACCGAAGAACAGATGCCGGCCGAGCAGATTGAAATAGACGAAGCCAGAGAAGAAGGCTGTAATTTCGAGTTTTTATCTCAACCTGTCAGTCTTAGGGAAGAAGATGGCAAGCTGGTTCTGGAATGTATAGAAATGGAACTAGGTGAGCCCGACGCTTCCGGTAGAAGAAGACCTATTCCGATAGAAGGCAGTGAATTCGAAGTAACTGCTGACACGGTCATAGCTGCCATAGGCCAGAACACTATCGCACCTGAAAGTGTTCCTACCAATGACTGGGGAGATGTTGAAGTTAAGGAAGAAAGTCATCAGGTACAGGATAATATCTTTGCCGCCGGTGACTGTGTAACCGGTCCCGCAACTGTAGTAGAAGCAGTAGCAGCTGCGCGCAAAGCTGCAGGAAATGTCAAAGCCTATCTGGAAAATGAAGAATTTGCGGAATCCTATACCATAAATGTAACCCGGGGACACTGGCAGTCATTAAGCGAAGATGATCTTGTTTATATTGAAGATCCTGAAGAACAGGAAAGAGTAGAACTTCCCCATACAGATCCGGAAACAAGGGTTCAAAACTTTCAGGAAGTAACTGAGACTATTTCTCCGGAAGGTATGGAAAAAGAAGGTGAACGCTGCTTTGCCTGCAGCTGTACAGCTAAAGAAGACTGTCAGTTAAAAGAACAATCCGAGGAATACGAGGCTGATCCCGAATATTTTGAGGGCAATGAAAAAATGGATTTTGCTTATGATAATGAACATCCTGAAATTATTCTGGATAGAGGTAAATGCGTAAAATGCGGTATATGTGTTAAAATTTGCCGTGAAGTTGTCAATGAATATCTTCTGGATTTCAAAAATAGAGGTTATGAAACCAAAATAGATACCGCCTTTTCTGAAACATTGCCCACAGATTGTACGGAATGTGGTGAATGTATAGAAGGCTGTCCGGTGGGAGCTCTGGACTGGAAGGATAATAAAGAACTGGATTAAATTACAGCCTGGAGGGACTGATTTGTGAGCTATAATAGCTATAATATTGCAGAGGAATTAAAAGTAAGAGCTGGACAATTTGATCAATACTTGCAGGACCTGCTAGAGGAACTGCCTATCAATGTTAAAGTGCAGGAAGCAATATCCTATTCCCTTCTGGCTGGCGGTAAGAGAATAAGACCTATTTTGACAATGTTGACCTGTGATCTTCTGGAGGGAGACAAAAGGGCTGCTCGCAGATTTGGAGCAGCCCTTGAGTTTATTCACACTTATTCTCTTATTCACGATGATCTGCCCTGTATGGATGATGATGATTTACGCAGGGGCAAAAAAAGCAATCATCTGGTTTTTGGCGAGGGAATGGCCGTTTTAGCCGGTGATGCTTTACAGACTCTAGCATTTAAAATTACAGCCAGCATTGATATTTCGGCGAAAAAAAGGTGTCAATTGACGGAGCTTTTGGCCGATGCTGCCGGGCCGGATGGTATGGTGGCGGGACAGGCTCTGGACCTTGCTGCCGAAAATAGGGAACTTAGTTTGCAGGAGCTAAAAAAGTTACATGCTGCTAAAACCGGTGAGCTTTTTCGCGCTTCTATTTTAGGTGGGGCTATTTGCAGTGAGTGTTCCCCCAAAGAATGGAAGGCTCTGGAGAAATATGCGCGCAAATTAGGTTTGACCTTTCAAATAGTAGACGATATTCTGGATGTAGTGGGAGACAAAGAAACTCTGGGAAAAGAGGTTGGTCAGGATCAGAAAAGTGAAAAATCAACCTATCCAGCTATTCTGGGGCTGGAAGAATCTCGTGAGCAGGCTCAAAAAGCTGCTAATGAGGCCAGAGAAGCGCTGGCAATCTTTTCTGAAAAAGCAGATTTCTTGCGCCAGCTTGTAGATTTCGTGCTGGAGCGTCAGCACTAATTCGAGAAATACTTCGTGAGGTGAAATAAGTATGACTGAACTTTTACACCAGATTAACTCTCCGGACGATTTGGAGGAATTGGAGGATAAGGAACTTGAACAGCTGGCTGATGAAATGAGAGATTTTTTGATCGACACTATTTCCGAAACCGGAGGACATCTGGCTTCCAATCTGGGTGTGGTGGAGCTGACAATAGCTCTGCACAGGCATCTTAATAGTCCAGAAGACAAAATAATCTGGGATGTAGGGCATCAGAGTTATCCCCATAAAATTTTAACAGGACGCCAGGATAAATTAAACACCATACGTCAATATGGTGGGTTGAGCGGTTTTCCTAAATATAAAGAAAGTGAACACGATATTATAAACACCGGTCACAGCAGTACTTCAATTTCTTCGGCTCTTGGTCTGGCCAAAGCTAGAGATCACGAAGGGAGCGAAGAAAGTATTTACTGTGTAATAGGTGATGGTGCTATTACTGGTGGTATGGCTTTTGAAGCTCTAAATCATGCCGGGCATGAAGGTGCCGATGTGAAAGTCATATTAAATGATAATGAAATGTCTATATCAGAAAATGTTGGAGCTTTATCCGGGTATCTTTCTAAATTGCGAACCGATCCCGGCCTGCGCAAAATCACTGATGAGATGAGTGGCTTGATTGATTCCATTCCCGGAATAGGCAGTGGAGTTTCACGAACCATGGATAAAGCTAAAGACAGCTTTAAATATATGCTGGTGCCCGGAATTTTATTTGAAGAGATGGGCATTACCTATCTGGGTCCCATTTCCGGTCATGAAATTGAAGATTTGAGAGAAGTTTTTGCCCAGGCAGAAAAAATTTCAGGCCCTGTACTAATTCATGTGGCCACAGTAAAAGGAAAAGGATACTGCCCGGCTGAAGAAAGACCATGTGATTATCACGGAGTTAGTCCGTTTAAAATTGAGGATGGAGAAGAACAGAAAAATCGAGATCACCCAACTTACAGTAAAATATTCGGAGAAACACTCACTGAAATGGGTGAACATGATATCAGAATTGTAGGCATAACTGCCGCTATGCCTGCAGGTACCGGGCTGGAAACTTTTGAGGAGAACTTTCCCAATAGATTTTATGATGTAGGTATAGCAGAACAGCATGCTCTTACCTTCAGTGCAGGTCTGGCGCGCGGAGGAATGCGGCCTGTAGTATCCCTCTATTCAACATTTTTACAGAGAGGGTATGACCAGGTTATTCATGATATCTGCCTTCAGGAACTGCCAGTTATAATAGGTGTGGATAGAGCTGGAATAGTAGGAAATGATGGGGAAACACATCAGGGACAATTTGATATTACTTATCTGCGTACTGTTCCCAATTTAACGATTATGGCTCCCCGCAATGAAAATGAGCTAAAAAGAATGATGTGGACAGCATATGAACAGGAATCACCGGTAGCAATCAGGTATCCCCGGGGAGAAGGAGCAGGTGTTGAATTAGAAGAAAACCCTGAAACCATACCTGCAGGAAAAGGAGAATTGCTCAAGGAGGGCAATGATATATTCCTGGCTGCCGTGGGTTCTATGGTAAATCCTTCTCTACAGGCGGCAGAGATACTGGCCGAAGAGGACATTTCAGTTTCAGTTTTTGATGCCAGATTTTTAAAGCCTCTTGATGAGAGAATTGTTGACTATGTACAGGATACAGAAATTTTGGTCACAGTTGAAGAAAATGCCCGGGCCGGCGGTTTTGGCAGTGCGGTTCTGGAAACATGTGTGCAGCAAGGGATAAGTCTGCCAGATAAAATTTTAACTCTGGGTATACCTGATGAATTTGTTCCCCACGGAGCTCAAAACTTCATGCGCAGCCAGTACAATTTAGATGCGGAAGGTATTGCAGACAACATAAAAAGCAATCTCTTACAGGGAGATCAATAGCTAAAATGAATACAGAAAAAATGAGACTTGATAAATTACTGGCTCAAAAAGACTACTTTTCTTCTCGCAGTAAAGCCAAGAGAGCTATAATGGCCGGAGAAGTAAAGGTTGATGACCGGGTAATTGATAAAGCAGGAACCAGAGTTTCCGTAGAGGCCGAAATAGAAGTAGCAGAAAAGCAGAGATTTGTCAGCCGGGGGGGTAAAAAATTACAGGCTGCTCTGGAGGAATTTAAGATTGATCCGGAGGGCAAAACTGCTTTAGATATCGGTTCTTCTACAGGCGGATTTACGGATTGTCTTTTGCAGAACGGGGCAGAAGAAGTTTATGCTGTAGATACCGGGACAAATCAACTGGCCTGGAAATTAAGAAGTGATTCCCGGGTTGAAGTTTATGAACAGACTAATTTTAGATATTTACAGCCAGATAAACTGGCTCAAAAATTTGATCTGCTGGTGATAGATGTTTCTTTTATCTCCCTAACTTTATTATTGCCCAATGCTGTAGATTTTATGAAGTCAGGGGCAGAAATGGTAGCTCTCATAAAACCTCAATTTGAAGCAGGGCCGGAAAATGTAAAAGACGGTGGAGTAGTGAGAGATCCAGAAGTACATAATGAAGTTATAAATAAAGTAATTCAGTGTGGCAAAGAAAATGATCTTAAGCCTTTACAGTTAACTTTTTCTCCCATTCGCGGCAGCAAGTCTAAAAACGTGGAATATTTATTGTACGCCCGTTATGAACCGGGTTTGGAAACAGACGATAAAACTGCTCAGTCTCTAACTAAAAAAGATATAAATCAGGTTGTTGATGAGGCTTACAGAGACTTTAAAAGGGGTGGATGATTATTCCTGTAATTGGAATTATTGCAAATACAAGAAAAAATAAAGCCCTCCGGCTTGCTGAAGACATGATTGATTTTTTGCAGGCCAGGTCAGTACCATTTTTGCTGGAAAATAACTGTGCTGATTTATTGAACTGTGATTCCCGGGCTGCAGACATACAAAAAATGAAAAACAATGTGGATTGTTTAACTATATTTGGTGGAGATGGTACGATGCTCAGGACCGCCGGCAAATTTTGCGACACCAATATTCCTCTACTTGGAGTTAATGTTGGCAGCCTGGGTTTTATGGCAGTTATTGAAGCAAATTCTCTGGAGGAAGCTGCCCGGGATTTAATTGAGGGTGAGTTTACTACAACGGAGAGAATAATGCTCAATACTCAGGTCTTTAGAGAAGATGAAAAAATATATGATACCCATGGGTTAAATGATGCTGTAATCTCACGCGGGAGAAACCAGAAGGTTATAGGCATGGAATTTTATATAGGTCAGGAATATATTGCCAGTTATCAGGGAGACGGTATGATAGCGTCCACTCCCACCGGGTCAACTGCTTATTCTCTCTCAGCAGGGGGGCCTATAGTTAATCCCGAGCTCGATGTAATTTTGTTAACTCCTATCTGTCCACATAATCTTTACATAAGACCTATGATTATAAAGGGAGAGGAAGAGGTTAAAATTATTGTGAGGTTAAAAAAAGGACAGGTTAAGATAAGTACTGACGGTAAGAGTGAAGGGGATCTGCAGGATGGAGATGAAGTGATTATAAAAAAATCACAGAATTCAGTGAAGATGGTCCAGTTTCCGCAAAGAAATTTTTATCGTATTTTGCGCGAGAAGTTGAAACTGGGCTTATTTTAAATTTTAGTCATTAAATAATTTTTTCATAAATTTCAGGTGGGAGGAGAATTTACCATGCTGGGGGATTTAGTCTTAAAAAATTTTGCCATAATAGAGAAAATAAACGTAAATTTTAATGAGGGTCTAAATATTTTAACCGGGGAAACCGGAGCCGGGAAATCAATAATAATAGGAGCGTTAGAAATGTTGTTCGGGGGTCGGGCCAGTACAGATGTTATTAAAGATGGCAAAGAAGCCGCATATATTGAAGCCAGCTATTTTATTTCACAGCCTCAGGATATAAACGAAGTCATTTCTCAGGCCGGTATAGAACCCGAGCCTGAGTCTTTATTAATTTCTCGTGAAATCAGGCGCAGCGGCCGAAATCGCTGCCGTATTAACGGCCAGCTGGTTCCCCTGTGGTTGGTCAGAGAAGTCAGCAAATATTTAGTCGATATACATGGTCAGCATGAGCATCAGAATTTACTGCAGCGATCCAATCATATAGATATTCTGGATGATTTACTGCCTGACCGGGGAAAGAAGTTACTGACAGAAGTAGCTGACCACCATGAAAAATTGCAGGATTTAAAAAAACAAAAACAGGAATTAGCACAACAGGAAGAGGATAGAGCACGTAGATTGGATATAATTGAGTATCAGCTGGAAGAGATCGAATCAGCACAGCTGCAGGAGGGAGAAATAAAAAAACTGGAACAGGAACTGGCTCGATTAAACAACAGTGAAGAAATATTTGCTACTACCGGTGAAACCGGGGAGCTTATAAATGGTGATGAATACAACGAGGAAGGCCTGCTGGATGAAATGGGAAATATAAAAGCAAGCCTGAACAGAATATCCGAGTTTGATCAGGAATTGGAAGAGATTGCCGAAATGGCAGAAAGTATATATTATTCTCTGCAGGATTTGGGTTACCGTCTCAGGGACTATCATGAAAATCAGGAGTTTAATCCCGATAGAGTTAAAGAACTGGAAGAACGGCTGGATTTAATTAATAATCTCAGACGAAAATATGGAGATAGTGTAGAAGAAATTTTGTCTTATAAACAGGATCTGGAAGCTGAGAAAAAAGAGTTAAATCAGCTGGAAAATAAGCTGGAAAGCATTCAGAAAAAAATAAATAAAGAGGAAAATAAACTAGAAGAAAAGGCTGCAAAACTTTCTGAGCTCCGTCAGGAGGCAGCAGATAAACTGGAAGAAAAAATTAAAAGTGAACTTGCAGACCTGGCTCTTGCTGAAGCCCGCTTTGAAGTTGAACTAGAAAAAAGGGATGAACCAACATCCAGTGGTTTTGATCAGGTGCGTTTTTTAATTGCAGTAAATCCTGGGACAGAATTAAAACCTTTAGATCAGGTGGCTTCAGGCGGAGAAATTTCCCGCATTATGCTGGCTTTTAAGTCAATTATTGCTCGCTATGACCAGGTTCAGACCATCATATTTGATGAAGTTGATGCCGGAGTAGGCGGGAAAACTGCCGTAAAGATGGCCAATAAATTAGTTAGAATAAGCAGGCAGCGCCAGGTTATCTGTATAACTCACCTGCCACAGCTGGCCAGTATGGCTGACAAACATTTTTATATCGAAAAAGAAACAGATGAGGATAAAGAAATGGTTGCTACCGAGATTGATAATCTTGATAAACAGGAAAGAAAAGTAGAGCTGGCCAGAATGCTGGGAGGCAAAGAAGACAGCAGTGCTGGAATAGAGCATGCTGAAGAATTACTGGCCAGAGCCAGCCGCATGAAAACAGAAATTGAGAAATAAATAAGGAGATGTGCAATAAATATGAGCAATCACAAAAATGAAGAAGTTATATTAAATAAGATGGCCGAATTAGGCTTTAACAAATATGAGGCCAAAACTTATATGACCCTTCTGGAGCATCAGGAAATCAGTGCCTATGAGATAAGTAAAAAATCAGGTGTTCCCCAGTCTAAAATATATGAAACTGTAAATAAACTGGTGGAAGATGGGTTCATAATAGCTCAGGGGGAAAATCCCGTCCTTTATTCACCTTTACCTTTATCTGAATTTATAAGCAGGCATAAAACCAGGCTGCAGAATTCTCTCTCAGTGCTGGAAGAGGAACTTAAAAATTTAAGCAGTCACCCTGATGTGGATTATATGTGGCACCTCCGGGGTAAAGACTCCTGCTGTGAAAAGGTTCAGGAAGTAATAAATGGTGCAGAACAACGTCTGCTTATAGAGGTCTGGGAACAGGAAATTGGCAAAATTAAACCGCAATTGGAGCAGGCTGCAGCAGAGGGGGTAGAAATAAAAACTGTCTATTATGGGGAGGAAAGAGAGCTTCCCGGTGAAGTGTTTTTTCATCAACTGGAAGGTATAGGTGATGAAGTTGAAAAACAGGGTAGATGGCTGACAGCAGTAGCTGATGAGGAAGAAGCATTTTTTGGATCGTTTAGTCAGGAAGAAACTGAAGCAGTATGGACTCAGAATAAAGCTTTTATGGTTATGGCCGAAAATTTTATCACTCATGATATTTTTATAGCAGAGATATACAGAAATTTCCCCGGACAACTGGAAGAGAAATTTGGTAAAAACTTAATAAAATTGCGAAAAAAATTACACTCTTAAATTGTGTATTTTTGCACTTGACATCACCTGGCCAAAATAGTTATACTTTAATTGTACTAACTACTTTGGTTGTTAGTAAAGGGAGGCTAGATTATGTCAAACAGTCCACTCCAGGTTTACTCAGAAATAGGCCCTTTAAAAAAAGTATTAATCCATCGTCCGGGGCCAGAAGTAGAGAGATTAACCCCGGAGCTGCTGGAAAGATTATTGTTTGATGATATTCCCTACCTGGAAGTTGCTCGAGAGGAACATGATTGTTTTGCAGAAATTTTGCAGGAGTGTGGCGCCGAGGTCTATTATCTAGAAGATTTAATGGCAGAGTCGCTGATTAATGATGGGGTCAGGCAAAAATTTCTGGAACAATTTTTGGACGAGGCTGACCTCGTTCATCCCGACCGTAGAGAAGTTTTGCTGGATTATTTAAATCAATTTGATGATAGAGAACTTATTATTAATTTAATGGCGGGAATTCGCAAAAAAGAACTGCCGGAGCTGGAAACCCGCTCTCTTAAGGATAGAGTGGAAGTAGATTACCCATTTATTATTGACCCTATGCCCAATCTTTATTTCACCCGTGATCCTTTTGCCACAATCGGTCAGGGTATAAGTCTAAATCGCATGCAGTATGAAACCCGCAATCGAGAAACGATTTTTAGTGAATATATCTTTAAATTTCATCCCGATTTTAAAGATGCAGATATACCTTTTTGGTATAGCCGTTTTGAGGATAACCCCCTGGAAGGTGGAGACCAATTAGTTTTAAATTCTCACGTGCTGGCAGTGGGAATTTCCGAACGCACCAGTCCTTCAGCTATTGAAAAATTTGCCCGGCGAATTTTATCAGAAGAGAAATTTGAAACAGTACTTGCTTTTAAAATTCCTTCCCGCAGGGCTTTCATGCATTTGGACACTGTATTCACCATGGTTGATCATGATAAATTCACCATACATGCTGAAATTGAAGGTCCTCTTAAAGTCTTTTCATTAAAACTTGATGAACATGATAATCTAAAAATAAAACAGGAAATGGCCAATCTGGATGAAATTTTACAAAAATATTTAAACTTAGATCAGGTCAAACTCATAAGATGTGCCGGAGGCGATCCTATAGCCGGTCGACGTGAGCAGTGGAATGATGGCTCCAATACTCTGGCCGTAGCTCCGGGGGAAGTAATTGTATATTCACGCAATTATGTAACCAATAAGCTGCTGAAAGAAGCTGGACTTAAATTGCATGTTATGCCCAGCTCTGAACTTTCCCGGGGCCGGGGTGGGCCGCGCTGTATGAGCATGCCTCTCTGGCGAGAAAAACTATAAAATTTGGAGGTAAAAATTATGCCTAGAAATTTATCAGGAAGAAACTTTTTAAAATTGCTGGATTTTTCCACAGAGGAGATTAATTATTTACTCGACCTTTCTCAGGATTTAAAGAGTAAAAAAAGATCTGGAATTGAGGGCGACCTTCTTTCCGGAAAAAATATCGCACTTTTGTTTGAAAAGCCTTCGACGCGAACCCGCTGTTCTTTTGTTGTAGCAGCTAATGATGAAGGAGGCAGTACTGAGTTTTTAGGCCAGGATGATATTCAGCTGGGCAAGAAAGAAACTGTGGCAGATACAGCTAGAGTTTTGGGCAGATATTTTGATGGAATTCAATTTAGAGGTTTTGACCATGAAACAGTAGAAATTCTGGGCGATTATGCCGGAGTTCCTGTCTGGAATGGTCTCACTGACCTTTATCATCCTACTCAGGTTCTTGCTGATTTAATGACTTTAAAAGAGAATTTTGGTGATCTGACAGATCTCAATTTTGTTTTTGCTGGAGATGGCCGCAACAACATGGCTAACTCACTCATGGTGGGTTCAGCTTTAATGGGAATAGATTATACTATAACTTCTCCTAAAGAACTCTGGCCTCAGGAAAAATTAGTTAATAAATGTCGTTCCATTGCAGAAGATACAGGAGCTACAATAACTATCGGAAATCAGCCTGCGGAAGATGTAAAAGGCGCAGATGCCATTTACACAGATGTTTGGGCTTCCATGGGAGAAGAGGCTGAGTTTGAGCGAAGAGTAGAACTCTTACAGCCATTTCAGGTTAATATGGAAATGATCGAAAATACCGGTAATGAGAACGTTATTTTCCTTCACTGCTTGCCTGCTTATCATAATAGCGATACTGAAAATGGCGAAAAAATTTATCAGGAGTATGGTTTAGAAGAAATGGAAGTAACTGATCGAGTATTTGAAAGTAAATATTCTAAGGTTTTTGATCAGGCAGAAAACAGAATGCATACAATTAAAGCGGTAATGGTCGCCACTATAAATTAAGATTATTCAGTTTGCATTGAAATCGGCCAAAAAATTATGGCCGCAATAATCAGTCATATTTTACTTAACAATCGTTCTAAAGGAAACCGCAAATTCAAAACTATATAAAACTGAATCATTTACTGAAATTATCAAATAAAAGGAGTGAAATGTTTCTATGGCAAGAATGGTCGTCGCACTGGGAGGAAATGCTCTAGGTGAAACTCCCGGGGAACAGCGTCAGGCAGTAAGAGAAACAGCAGAGAATATGGTGGACCTGATCGAACAGGGCCATGAGGTAGTTTTGGCTCATGGTAATGGACCTCAGGTAGGTATGATTAATCTGGCTTTCGAAACATCTTCCAAATCAGAAGAGGGTATGCCGGCTATGCCTTTTCCTGAATGTGGAGCTATGAGCCAGGGATATATCGGCTATCATCTGCAGAATGCTATGCAGGAAAAACTAAGAGATAGAGGATATGAAAAAGAAGTAGCTACTATTATAACACAGGTAGTTGTTGATGAGGATGATCCAGCTTTTAATAATCCCACCAAACCCATAGGTGCTTTTTATGAAGAGGTAGAGGCACAAAAATTACAGGAAGAAAAAGGTTATGACATGGTAGAAGATGCCGGCCGTGGATATCGGCGGGTTGTACCCAGTCCTATTCCAGTTGATATAGCGGAAAAGAACGTAATCGGCAATCTGGTAGATTCTGGAAAAGTAGTAATTAGCTGTGGTGGTGGAGGTATACCCGTTATAAGAGAAAATGGTGGTCTAAAAGGTGTACCGGCTGTTATAGATAAAGATCATGCCAGCGAAAAACTGGCAGAAGAGCTGGAAGCTGACTATTTAGTTATTCTTACAGCAGTAGAACAGGTAGCTTTAAATTTCGGTACTTCTCAGGAAGAATGGCTGGATAAGATGACTGCTTCAGAAGCTGAGGAATACAGTGAAGAAGGACATTTTGCTGAAGGCAGCATGCTGCCCAAGGTAAAAGCTGCAATTAACTTTGCCCGCAGCGGTAAAGATAGAAAGGCGCTCATTACTTCTCTAGAAAAAGCTGAAGAGGGTTTACAGGGTGAAACAGGAACCCTTATAGTATCTGAGTGAAATATCCAGAATAAAAATATTTAAAGTTGAAATAGACTGCTGTGTAAGATTTGCGGAAATTATGAATGGTAGCTTTTAACCAGGAGGCCCCCAAACGGGGCCTTTTTAATTTGGCTACTGCTAAATAATTAACCTTTTTCTTTTACAAACAATTAAAGTGAATACTATAATTATTTTACTAAATATTAACCTTGTGGTATTATAAAAAACAAGATGTATAAATAGGAGGAAATAATTTAAATGAGCTTACAGAACAATTTAGCTTCAGTCCAAAATTTAATAATAACTGGAAATTTTGGCAGCGGTAAAACTGAGATTGCTTTAAATATTGCTTTTAAACTGGCAGAAAAAGATTTGGATGTATCACTGACAGATTTAGATGTGATAAATCCGTATTTTCGTTCGCGTGAAAAGGATGAAGAGCTAAGAGAAGCCGGAATAGATGTAATTTTTCCTGAAAGATTAAAGGAAGCTGATTTGCCGGTGATATCACCGGAAATCAACAGGGCTTTAAAGGCGGACGATACTCTGGCAATTTTTGATGTGGGAGGAGATGAAGAAGGGGCTACAGCTCTTTCCAGCATAGCGGGAAATATTAAAAATACTGACTATGAAAAGTGGTTGATAGTTAACCCTTTAAGACCTCGTACCAGCAGTGAAGCTAAAATAATGGACACAGCTGATAGAATTTCAGACAGAAGCGGCCTGCAATTTACAGGTATAGTAGCAAATATCAATCTGGGACAGGAAACTGATATAGAGTTAATCAGAAACCAATTTCCCATTGTGACAGAAGCTGCAGCTGTTCTGGATTTGCCAATAAAATATCTTTCTGTTCCCCGTAATTTGGCAGACAAAATAGACTCAGAAGCTTATCCCTGTTCTGTATTTCCTCTTGATCTTTATTTAAATCCTCCTGGCAATAAAATTGATTCGGGGTGACTTTAATGGCCGAATTTGAGAGAAAAAGTGATCTGCAGGCCGAGCTGGATAGGCTGCGCAGAGACAATATAAAAAAAGATGTAATAATAAATTCCACCCATGATGGAATGATAGCGATAGATAGTAATTATCGGGTTGAACTATTTAATCGAGCTGCTGAGGAAATTCTGCAGATTTCCCGGAAAAAAGTATTAAATAAAGATGTCAGAGAAGTGATTCCCAATACCAGGCTCCATATAATTCTGGATAAAGGAGAAGCTGAAATTCAACGCACTCAAACAGTAGAAGACACCACAATAGTGACTAATAGAGTTCCTGTCAGAGATAGACAGGGTAATATAATCGGGGCTGCAGCAGTTTTCCGTGATAAAACAGAAGTGTTGAAGCTGGCAGAAGAAATCACGGACTTAAAAGAGATGCGGAGTATGCTGGAAGCAATTATAAATTCCACTCAGGACGCCATTTCTGTGGTAGATAAGGAAGGAAAAGGGATCCTGATTAACCCTGCTTATACTCGTTTAACCGGTTTAACGGAAGAAGATGTTATAGGTAAACCGGCTGATGTTGATATAGCTGAAGGAGAGAGTATGCACTACAAAGTGCTCAAGACCAGAGAACCTGTGCGGGGAGAAAGAATGAAAGTAGGCCCGCAAAAAAAAGATGTCATTGTTGATGTAGCACCAATAATAGTTGATGGAGAGTTAAAAGGTAGTGTAGGAGTTATCCATGATGTATCAGAAATTAAAAGGCTCACTGAAGAGCTGGACGAAGCCAAAAGAAAATTAAGAGAGCTGCAGGCCCATTATAGTTTCGATGATATAGTGGGTGAGAGCGATACCATGCAGGCTGTAAAAAATAAAGCGAGTAAAGCTTCTCAAACTCCTGTGACAGTTTTATTAAGAGGAGAAAGTGGTACGGGTAAGGAATTATTCGCTCATGCTATTCATAACAACAGTTCCCGTCAGACTCAGAATTTTATCAGGGTTAATTGCAGTTCTCTGGTGGATAATTTGCTGGAAAGTGAATTATTTGGTTACGAAGAAGGAGCTTTTACCGGCGCCCAGTCTGGAGGCAAAACAGGTTTATTCGAAGAAGCTGATGGAGGTACAATTTTTCTGGATGAAATTGGCAAGATAAGCAAAAATCTTCAGACTAAATTGCTCCGTGTACTGCAGGAAAAAGAAATCGTAAGAGTTGGTGGAACTCATCCTATCAATGTGGATGTAAGGGTTATAGTTGCGACCAATATCAATTTAGAAAGAGCTGTACAGGAGGATGAATTTCGCGAAGACCTGTATTATCGCTTGAACGTCTTCCCTCTTTATATTCCTCCTTTAAGAGAGAGAAAAGAAGATATTGACACACTGGTTCATCATACAATCAGAAAGTTTAACCAGGAATATGGTCGTTCTGTTACTGGCTGCACTGAAGAAGTGCTGGATAAACTCAAGGAATATCACTGGCCGGGAAATGTCAGGGAGCTGGAAAATGTTATAGGCCAGGCCATGATTCACATGGGATTAGATGAAGATATGATAGAAATCAAGCACCTCCCGGGATTGGAATCTTCTCAACACACTCCTCCTGCTGCTCGCCAATCTATTTCATCTTCACTGGAAGATCATTCACTCAAAGAAATTATGAATGAAACCGAAAAGAAATTAATTTTAGAAGCCCTGGATAAAACAGATGGTAACCGCAAAGAAGCTGCAAAAAAATTGGGCATTGCCGTCCGCAGTCTCTACTACAAAATGGACAAATATGGCATAGATTAATGCTTATTATGGAGATCATGTAAAAACATACCTGCAAAAATTTGCAGGTATGAATTTTTTTGCAGTAGGTTTGTGATTTTAATCATTTGAAGTCAGGAATTATGCTCCCATGACTTTCCTGACATAACGAGGATTATGGGCTTCAATATTTTTTTGTCAAAAATCGGGGTTAATCTGGTCCTGTTGGAATGATTATTGCATTCTTATATAATGAGACTAAAAATTAGATTATATTTACACGTGTAATACTACCTTCATTATCAAATGTTTGTAATAATTTTAGGGGGGATATTAATGAGTATATTTGAAAAGATGAAAGAACATGGACACGAACAGCTGTTATTTCTTCAGGAAAATGAAACTGATTTGAAAGCTATCATAGGAATTCATAATACCACTCTGGGGCCTGCTCTCGGTGGATGTCGTATGCTGGATTATGACAGTGAAGAAGACGCTGTCGAAGATGTATTGAGACTTTCTGAAGGTATGACCTATAAAGCGGCAGTTGCCGGTGAAGACTTTGGAGGTGGCAAAACCGTAATCTGGGGGAACCCGGAAACACATCGTACCGAAGGGCTTTTTAGAGCTCTGGGCAGATATATTGATTCTTTGAATGGCAGATATTTCACCGGTACAGATGTAGGTACAAAACCGGAAGATTTTGTTCTTATGCGTAAAGAAACACCCTATGTAGGTGCACTGCCTCAGGAATATGGTGGTGGCGGTGATTCTTCTGTCCCTACGGCCTACGGAACTTATATGGGAATTAAGGCCTGCTGCCAGTACGAATATGGTGATGATGACCTGGACGGTCTTACTATTGCAGTTCAGGGTCTTGGTAAAGTAGGCCATAAGCTTGTTAAACATCTTCAGGAAGAAGGCGCTGAAATTATCGGTACGGATGTTGATGAAGAAAAGATAGAAAGAGCCCGGGAGATGGGAGTTAAAATAGTAGAGCCGGAAGAAATTTATGATGTTGAATGTGACATTTTCTCACCTAATGCGCTGGGAGCAATTATAAATGATGATACTATAGATAGATTCAAATGTGATATTATCGCCGGCTCCGCCAATAATGTGCTGGCAGAAGACAGACATGCAGATGAGCTCAGAGAAAAAGGCATTCTTTATGCTCCCGATTTTGTCATAAATGCCGGAGGTATGATTCTTGTTTGTGATGAAATGGAGCCCGATGGATTTGATGAAGACCGTACGATGAAGAAGACAGAGCGTATATACGGTCAACTAATGGATGTTTTTGCCAAAGCCGAAGCTGAAGATATTCATACTCATAAAGCAGCCAAAAAACTGGTGGAAGAACGCCTGGATACAATTTCTGTTACAAAAACAATTAACGTTATGTAAAAAAATAATAGATCTGCAAATCTCTGATTTATGTCATGTTTAGTTCTGGCTTTATGAAAGAATTTGTTTTAAAAGATCTACTGAAAAAATTTGAAAAAATAATCAACCTAACAAGGGGGAGTTTTAAATGAGTAGAGTACTGGAACTTATGGAAGAGGAAGATTATGAACAGGTAGTATTTAATTATGATGAAACTTCCGGTTTGAAAGCTATAATTTGTATACATGATACTACTTTAGGGCCGGCACTTGGTGGTACCAGAATGTGGAATTATGATTCTGAAGAGGAGGCTCTTATCGATGTACTAAGGCTAGCCAGAGGAATGACCTACAAAGCAGCCGCCGCCGGTTTAAATTTAGGTGGGGGTAAAGCAGTAGTTATTGGTGATGCTGAAGAAGATAAAAGCGAAGAGCTGTGGCGTTCATTCGGACGGTTTGTGCAGAGTTTACAGGGTCGATATATAACTGCTGAGGATGTAAACACCACAGTAAATGATATGGCTTTTGTCAATGAAGAAACTGATTATGTTACAGGACTACCCGGGACCAGCGGTGACCCTTCACCTGTGACTGCTTATGGTGTATATCAGTCCATGAAAGCCAGTGTAGAAGAGGTATATGGAACTACCGATCTCTCCGGTAAAAAGGTAGCAGTACAGGGAGTAGGTAGTGTAGGATATTATCTCTGTGAATATCTTTATGAAGAGGGAGCCCGCCTGATAGTAACAGATATCAAAGAGGAAAGAGTTAAAAGAGTTCAAAAGGAATTTGAAGCTAAAGCAGTTGAAACCGATGAAATCTATGGTGTAGACTGTGATATATTTGCTCCTACAGCTCTGGGTGCAGTTATAAATGATGACACTATTCCCCAGCTTACATGTGATATAGTTTGCGGTGGAGCCAATAATGTTCTGGCCGAGGAAAGACACGGAGACATTCTGGATGAAAAGGATATACTTTATGCCCCGGATTATGTTGCCAATGCCGGTGGACTTATGAACGTATATCAGGAGCTGCAGGGCTATGACAAAGAAAAAGCTATGAATAGGGCAACTGGCATATTTGACAATATCAAAAATGTCTACGAAATCAGTAAGAGAGATAATATTCCTACCTATAAAGCTGCAGACATTCTGGCTGAAGAGCGTATAGAGAAGATTAAAAATGTACGCAGCAATCATATTATAAGATAGGACAGTGATAGAAATGTCAGAGAATCGGATTTTAGTTTTAAACCCCGGTTCAACTTCCACCAAAATAGCGCTCTTTTCTGGAGATGAAACGGGGGTAGAGGAAGAGTTCAATCAAACTATAGAACATCAACAAAAAGAGCTGGAACAGTTTGATAAAGTTACGGACCAGCAGGAACTGCGCCTGGAATATATTACTGATTTTATCCAGGAAACTGACTTTGAACTTTCTTCTCTGTCTGCTGTAGTGGGCAGAGGTGGTCTGCTCAAGCCCATAACCGGAGGCACCTATTCGGTAAATAAAAAGATGAGAGAGGATTTAAAAGAAGGCTTACAGGGTGAACATGCCAGCAACCTGGGCGGGTTGCTGGCCTACTCTCTGGCCCGAAAAGCTGATGCCGAAGCATATATTGTTGACCCGGTTGTTGTAGATGAGATGGAGCCGGTAGCCAAAATTTCGGGCAGGCCTGAACTGGAAAGGCGCAGTATATTTCATGCTTTAAATCAAAAAGCTGTTGCCCGCAAATTTGCTGCCCAACAGGATAGTGACTATGAAGATCTAACAGTTATAGTTACACATTTAGGTGGCGGTATTTCAGTTGGGTTACATCATGAGGGCAAAGTTATTGATGTCAATAATGCCCTCTGTGGGGAAGGACCTTTTTCTCCCAATAGGGCCGGCACCCTTCCCACCCTGGATTTAGCTATGTACTGCTATGAAGAGGATATGACCGAGAGCAATATGAAGAAAAAGCTCCTCAAACAGGGCGGAGTAGTAGGTTATCTGGGCACCAACGATATGAAAGAAGTGGAAGAAAAAGTTGAAAATGGTGATGAAAGAGCACAACTCGTGTTTAAAGCCATGGCTTATCAGGTAGCCAAAGAAATAGGTTCACTTGCTCCCGCTGCTCCGGCAGAAATTGAGGGCATTTTGCTTACCGGAGGTATTGCTTATTCCGATAAATTTGTTAAAATGGTTAAGGAAAGGGTGGAATTTATTGCTCCTGTAGAAGTTTTTCCCGGAGAAGAAGAGATGACAGCTCTGGCCGCAGGAGCCAATAGAGTGTTAACAGGTCAGGAAAAAGCAAAAACTTATGAATAAATATATAGCAAGGAGGATAAACAGCCGTGGAAAATAAAAAGGTTGTCATTGATGAGGAATGCTGCAAAGGATGTGAACTCTGTCCTCAGGTTTGTCCTGTAGATATAATTAGCATGGCTGAAGAACGCATTAATGATCAGGGTTATCATCCTGCAGAAGTTAAAGATGAAGACCAGGAAGAGTGTATAAGCTGTACTCAATGTTATCAAATATTTCCTGATGTATGTATAACTGTCTATAAAGAGTAAAATGCTTACTAAAGATATCAAAGGAGGCCTGAATTATGGCAGAAAAAGTCTTGATGAAAGGAAATGAAGCAGTTGGTGAAGCGGCTATAAAAGCTGGATGCCGTTACTTTTTCGGTTATCCTATTACACCGCAAAATGATATACCTGAATATTTGTCCCGGCGTCTCCCGGAGGTAGATGGAGAATTCCTGCAGGCAGAAAGTGAGGTAGCTGCCAGTAATATGGTATATGGAGCAGCTGG
>CAYOFJ010000013.1:0-18314 GCA_964403065.1 uncultured Halanaerobiaceae bacterium
TTATTCATATCACTCCCGGGGATCCGGCCCTAATTATGCTGGGTGAAAGAGCCCCCGAGGATCAATTAGAAAATTTAAGAGAAGAAATGGGATTGAATCAACCCATTCCTTTGCAGTATTACAATTGGGCATCTGATGCTGTCCGAGGTGACCTGGGTAGATCTATCCGATCGCGTAGACCGGTTGTTAATGAAATAATGCAGCGAATACCTAATACTCTCTCTCTGGGGCTCGCGGCTGCTTTTGTGGCGCTGTCGGTAGGTATTCCCGTGGGGGTGATATCTGCGGCCCGGCCCAACTCCTTAATGGACAATATTTTTACGGGGATTACTTTTACAGCAGTAGGTATGCCCGTTTTCTGGACAGCAATCATGTTAATACTTTTATTCTCGGTAACGCTGGGCTGGCTGCCCTCTTCAGGTCTGGAATGGGATATTAGACATTTCATTCTCCCCACGATTGCTTTAGCCTCAGTTACAACAGCTACAATCACTCGTATAACCCGTTCAAGCATGCTGGATGTATTAAACGAAGATTATGTTCGTACAGCCCGAGCCAAGGGTGTGGCAGAAAGAGTTGTAATATATAAACATGCTCTCCGCAATGCTTTAATACCGGTAGTAACTATTATGGGCCTGCAGTTTGGACGCCTTTTGGCTGGTGCAGTACTAACTGAAACTGTCTTTGCCTGGCCCGGGATGGGTAGACTGATGGTTGATGCTATCAGACAGAATGACTTCCCTCTGGTACAGGGTACAATTTTGGTCTTTGCTCTTTCTTATGCTTTGGCCAACACTTTCGTCGATATTATGTACGCTTATCTTGATCCTCGACTGCAAACAAAGTACGAATAATATAATGTTAAAAACCGCAGCAAAGGAGAGTTCTTATGAATAAATCTCAAGACAATAAAAAAGTGCAAAAACAGAAACAGCGCAGGGAAGATCGGGAAACCCGCTTTCAATTGATAAAGCGCAGGTTTATGTATAATAAAAAAGCAGTATTCGGTCTGGTTATTCTGGTAATTTTAGTTACAGCTTCCATTTTTGCTCCTTTTATAGCTCCACATAATCCTATAGAACAGGATATGGCCAATAGACTTCAGGGACCCAGCTGGGAACATCCCATGGGGACCGACAGATTCGGAAGGGACGTATTTTCACGTTTGATTTATGGTTCTCGTATATCGTTGCGGATTGGATTTTTATCAGTGGGTATTGGCATAATTTTTGGCTGTAGCCTTGGTATAATCGCCGGTTTTTATGGGGGAAAAATAGATAGTGTAATCATGCGGTTTATGGACTTATTATTGTCGCTCCCCTCATTACTATTGGCTTTAGCCCTGGTGGCCGCACTTGGAACTAATATTTGGTATCTCATGGTGGCAGTGGGAATTGCATTTATTCCCCGTTTTGCCAGGTTAATTAGAGGTGCAGTACTGGGGGTAATAGAGAAAGAATATATTGAGTCAGCTCGAGCTCTGGGTAGTTCTGACCTCCGAATTATTTTTAAGCACATTATACCCAATTCCATAAATCCAGTCATAGTACAGGCCACACTTTATATGGCCAGTTCCATAATAATAGCAGCTGCTTTAAGTTTCCTGGGACTGGGAGTTCAGCCTCCTACACCTGAGTGGGGCAGGATGATTGCCCAATCCCGACAGTTTATTCGTATAAATCATTTTCCTGTTACATTTTCTGGGGTTGCCATAGTTATAACTGTACTTTCCCTTAATCTAGTGGGTGACGGTTTAAGAGATGCTTTAGATCCTAAAACCGAACAGCACCATAATTAATAATTTGCATGACCATGTAAATTGTGGTACTAAAATATGAGTCAAAAAATAATAATACCAAAACTCCCTGCTGTCAAAGGCAGGGATTTTTAATTTGCAAATATATAAACAGATAAATTTATTCAATATAATATTGATTATAGCCTTCAAATTAACTGATGATTATGATATCATATACTTTGAGAGAATGTTAATAAAGTAATTTCCCTTAAAAATATTTGAGGTGGTAGTCAATCTTGCTCAAAAAAATTCCTCTTTTTGTAATAAAATTTAAACTTCTGACTGTTGTTTTATTGATTGTCTTTTTAATGCTCTTTCCTCAGATGAATACCAACCGGGTTGAAGCCTCTGAATTAATCAATAGAACTGAAGAAATAATAGCTCCTCGGGCACAAACCATGGATAAAGTCAATATTTTAACTGAGTTTTATCGCAGCAGGGATTATGAAGTAATATGGCTGGAAGAAAACGAATTAGCCCCCCTGGGGCAAAAACTCTATTCTCTGTTAAGTCAGAGAAAAAAAAGAGGCTTGACACTTGAGGATTACAATTTACATGATATTAACGGTATCTGGCTGGCTCTGCGAAATAAAGAACCAGAAGAAGTTGACCCTTCCCGTCTCGCTCAACTTGAGTTAAAAATGTCTGAAGGTTTTTTTAAAATGGCTGCAGATTTGGCAGCAGGCCAGTTAAACAGGGAGAGTTTAGAGCGAAAATCAATTCCCTCAGATTTAAAAGCAGAGCTGAAAGAGCTACTGAATAATATAGCTGCTGAACAATCTTTTTATCCATCACTGGAGAATATCCAACCACAACATCCATATTACTGGGAGTTAAAGGAAGAGCTTAGAACAGAAATTGAAGAAAATGGAGATCCACATAAGGTTACAGAACTTATCATCAATCTGGAACGCTGGAGATGGCTCCCTAGAAACTTAGGACGGGAACATATTTTGGTTAATCAACCGTCGTTTAATCTAAAGCTTTTTGCAGATGATGAGATAACTATGGAAATGAAAACAGTTGTGGGTATGCCAGAAAGACCCACTCCGGATATAAACAGTCAGCTGACACACCTGGTTTTAAGCCCACGCTGGTATATTCCTGAATCCATAGCGGTGCAGGACCATCTTCCAGAAATAAAGGAAGATCAGAGTTATCTACAACAGAGAAATTTTAGGGTTTATGAACATGACGGAGATAGATACAGAGAAGTTGATCCTGACGAAGTCAACTGGGAAGAAAAAAACAGCAATAATTTCCCCTATTATTTATGGCAGGATGCTGGGCCGGCCAATGCTTTAGGAAGAGTTATCTTTAGATTTCCCAACCAAAAGCAAATTTATCTGCACGATACTCCAGACCGCCATCTATTTGAGGAGGAACAGCGGGACTACAGTTCCGGCTGTATAAGATTAGAGAAACCAATGGCATTAACATATTATCTGCTGCGCGAAGACGATAACTGGGATGAAAATAGAATTCAGGAAAAAATTGATAACAGAGATGAAACACAGGTGAATTTACCGACACCTGTAAATTTATATCTGACTTATTTCACTGCTATTCCTGAATCAAACTCTGATGAAATAGCCTACCGTGACGATCTCTATGAACGCAATGAAGATTTAGTAAATGCTCTGGATCTATAACAATTAAAAGCGGGTGATAATAACATTGAATGTCAACAAATTTAAATCATTTCGGGCGAAAAATTTAATTAGTAGTTTAGCTTTTTACATATTTATCTTTATTTTTATTTCTGTTTTTCTTATTTTCTCCGCTCAGGCAGAAGCAGATACTATCTTTCAACTGGGGGAAGAAGGGGAAGAAATTGAAAGATTGCAGCAGAGACTTAGTTTGCTGGATTTTTACGCCGGTCCTAAGACAGGGTTTTTTGGTGATCAAACCAGAAGGGCTGTGGAGCAATTTCAGGATGCGGCAGCGTTAACTCCTGATGGTGCCGCAGGACCTGCTACTATAGCCGCCCTGGAAACTGCAGAAGGAAGAGAGGAAAATTATCCGGTTTTAGAGATTTATTCACATGGGCCGGAAGTGATTTTAGCCCAATACATATTACATCAGCAAAACTATCTCCGGGTCTCTCCTTCCGGTCTTTTTCGTTCGCTGACTGCCGATGCTGTGCAAAATTTTCAGAGCGAACATAACATAACTGCTGATGGAATTATTGGCCAGGAAACCTGGGAATCACTGCTGCAATATCCCACACCAAAAGAAGAATTAAATTTAACTACTTCCGAAGTCGAAACTGCCAGGGAAGATGCTGAGGGAAAAGAAACTGAAACCGAAACTGAAGAAGATGAAACTGCGGAAGGCGAGAAAGAAGAAGTAGCCGAGGAACAGGCCGCCGCTGATCCTGAGCAATCTGAAGTCGAAGACAATGAGTCGGTTAGAACTGATGCCGCCGAAGAAAGTACGCGATCAACAACTGCCAGAAAACCTATTTTGCGCAGAGATGATAGAGGTGAAGCTGTAAAAGAAGCTCAAAGGTTATTAAGCAGTCAGGGTTTTTATCAGGGGGCTATCGATGGAATTTATGGACATCAGATGGAACTCGCCGTAATAAAGTTTCAGAAAGTTGCCGGGCTGCAGGTTGATGGAGTTATAGGCCCCAGAACCTGGGAAAATTTAACCGCTGAAAATGGGGAAATTAGTCAGTATACAGTCCGCCGAGGAGAAACCCTGTGGGAACTGGCGCTGCGTTTTGATACCACTGTAGACCAGATTAAAGCGATTAATAATCTGAACTCTAATAATATAAGAGCCGGTGACACCCTGCAGATACCCGGAGCCGGTCAGGCTGTAACTGCGGAAGTAAAAGAACTGGACTGGTGGGACACGGTGGACCCCATGTTCCCTCGCAATGAAAGAGCTATTGTGACAGATGTAGAAACTGGTTTAAGTTTTGAAGTTAAACGTTACGGTGGAACAAATCATGCAGATGTAGAACCACTTACATCCCGGGACACGCAGATACTCAGGCGCATTTACGGTGGCAGCTGGAGCTGGGATAGAAGAGCCGTGGTAGTGCACATAGGCAGACATTTAATTGCTGGCTCAATCAATGGGACTCCTCATGGTGGTCAACAAATTTATAATAATAATTTCCCGGGACATATCTGTCTGCACTTTAACAACAGCAGATTACACAATAATGGCCAGAAGGATAACGAACATCAAAACAACGTAGACCGAATTGGAGATGAAGAATGGCCTGGATATTAAATTATTAATCCAGCCAATTTTATTCAAATTTATAATATAAGTTCTGTATTAATTTAATAGCAGACAATTCTCTATAAATTTTAAAGTTAAATTAACAAAAAAATCAGCCCGGAATATCACTGAAAAGACAATTTAGTTAGTGATCTTCCGGGCTGATTTTATCTTTGCTTCTCTTTTACTTACGCTTTTCTGCCAGTTCCACAAACCTATCAATGTCTTCTTTTATTATTTCCAGAGAGTTTTCCCAAAAACTTCTCTCATTTACATCGATATCTACCATGGCAGCTACATCTGCTACCTTTTTACTTCCGGTTGACCTGAGAAGTTCATCATACCTATCCATAAAACCCTGGTCTTTCTGCTGCAGATATTGAGAATATACTCCCAGACCAAACAAAAGACCAAAAGCATAAGGAAAATTATAATAATTATTGCCTGCTGAATAATAATGTGGTTTGTTAAGCCATAAATAAGGATGTAAATAATCATGATTCAACCCAGAACCGTAAGCTTCAATTTGAGCCTGCTGAATGAAATCTTTTAATTCATCTACAGATAGTGAAGCCTGCTCTCTATTTTCAAACAACCAGCTTTCAAATAAAAAGCGACTGTATATGTCTACAATCACCTGTCCGGCTTTATCAAGACGGTTCTGTAAAATTGCCAGAGTCTGCTCTTCATCAGCCTCTTCCCGGGCGGCATTTATAACTACAGTTTCACTGAAGATAGAAGCGGTTTCCGCCAGGGGCATGGGATAATCTGTATTAAGAATACTTTCATCTTTAAGACAGTAACCGTGATAAGCATGACCCAGCTCATGAGCTAATGTGGTCATATCACTAAAACTGCCGCTGAAATTACTTAAAACTCTGCTTTCCCCTATAGGCTGAATATTATAACAAAAGGCACCTCCTCGTTTTCCTTCACGCGGTTCAGCATCTATCCAGTTTTCCTGGAAGGCTTTTTGAAACAAATCAGCCATGCGGGAACTAAATCTGCCTACATTTTCAAGTATAAATTCCTTCGCCTCTGCAAAACTAAATTCCATATCTGCCTCCCCAACAGGAGCAAACAAATCGTAAAAGGGTAAACCATCCTCATGGCCTAAAAGTTCACCTTTCACTCGATAATACTCATGAAAAGCTGGCAAAAATTCTTGCATAGCCTCAAGCATAGTATCCAGGGTCGCTTCTTCCATTCTCGAATCCAGGAGTGTTTTTTGCAAAGGTGACTCATAACCCCGTTTTTCTACCATTGTCAGCACTTCACCTTTAATGCCATTTAAAGCAGCTGCCACCGAATCATCGATCTTTTCATAAGCATTAAGTTCCGCCTCATATCCTTTTTGGCGCAGCTCAGGATCTTCTTTGTAGGCAAAATTTCTCACAACTGAAAGTGGCAGCTCTTTTTCTTCACCATCTACAGTTATGGGAACCATTAAAGTTGAAGTCAGCTTCTGTTGTAACCTGGCCCAGGCAGAAGATCCAGTACGTTTAAGTTCAGAGACAAGAACTTCTTCTTTTTTGGACAGTAAAAATTCACTTTTCTCCTGCAGCTCCCGCAAAACAAAGGAATGCTCGGCAATAATAGCTGACTCACTCTTTAACTGCTCAATATTCTGGTCCTGCAGCCATCTTTGAAATTTTACTTTGGGGCCCGTCAGGCGGGTGCTTATCTTTTCCAATTTCTCAACTATTTTTTCCGCCTTTTCGTTTTGCGCTTCCACACTGAGCTTCAAACGGGCAAATGCCATCAAGCAAGTATAATATTGTTGAAATTCTTTCAGCAACTGCAAAAATTCTTCGACAGCTTCCACAGATTCATTCGGAGTGGGCTGCCGCCAGTCCTCCAGCTGATCCATTATTTCTTTTAAAGTTTCCCGGTCCTGAGTAAAAGACTCCTCTTCAAAACTCCGGTATAATTCGGACAAATCCCATCTTGCCATTTTACTTTTAGCCCCCTAAAAAGTTGATTGAAAGTCTGAAATTCACAATTAAAATGTAAAATTAACCAAACTATTATTCCAGGCCGGCCAAAATTTTATCCAGATCTATATTTTCACCTATAATTTCCCGAGTCTTATCAATTTTTTTATGATCATTGGGGCGCAGCTTGACTGTCATATCCTTAATACGACTGGCCACAGTATAAGTATCTTCATCAGCTCCCATTACTAAAATACCCAAATTTTCAGCAGTTTCAATTAATGAATCATGGGGTTTAAGACCTCCAGTAGCAATTATTCCGGATACACTTCCTCCCCGACCGGATTGTAAATGTATAGCAGTGCGACAGAGAGCAGAAACCATCATATCTTCGCGATCACCACCGGTAATTAAAAGCTCATTCCCTTTTAGATATTTCAGGGCTTCTCTGGGGGTCATAGCTCCTACTACTATTCTGCTAATACTGCGATGACGAGCAGTCTTACTTACCTGAGTATAAGGTTCAAAATCAGTAAAATTATCTAATATATGAGCAAGACTGGGATAAGTAAGCATAGACTCATAAGGCAAAACACCAAGAACATCCAGCCCTCTCTGATTTAAAGCCTTACCTGTTTTTTCTCTTATCTGATCAATTTTGCTTTTGAAAACCTTATTTATGACAACCCCCAAAATATCTACATCAAACTGCCGCAAAAAATTAACATTAAGCATCACATTATCGACGGTATTACCAATACCGCCTTCAGCCAGAATTATAATCTTACTGCCCAGCATCTCAGCAACTCGAGCATTAGAGAGATTTACCACCTCTCCTACACTGGTCTGGCCTGAACCTTCAATCACCAGCATATCTCTACCCTGTTTTAATCTGTCATATGCAACTGTAATTTGTTTTTCTAATTCCTGCCTGCAATCAGCATCTATACAGTGTCTAACAAAAGAACTATCCAAAATTACAGGGCTAACATCCTTTAAATTATCTTCAAAATTATAGATAGAATCTACCAACTTTACATCTTCATCAATTCTAAGGCCGTCCTCTGTAGTAATAAAACGATTTCCCACAGGCTTCATGTAACCCACATTGCCTAATTCATTCTTTAAATGTGAAAGAAAACCCACGGAAAAAGAAGTTTTGCCGCGATCCTGACCTGTCGCCGCTACAAATATGTCTTCCACTTTCTCTAACCTCCTTATCCTGGATAACTATAAAACTTAAATGCTGGGAAATAATGATAAATCCGTATGAGGAATAAACTGAGCGGCCACAAATTCATCCATGAAATCACCGCTATATTCTTCTGAGCTTAATTCCAGATAAGTCATCTCTTTAGCTATTTCTCTGGATTTTTTAAACTCCCCGGTAGACAATACTGCCCTGCGGGCTCCCTGCAAAGAGCTATTACCCACAAAATTAAATTTCTCTCGGGAAAGATCAGGAAATAAACCAAGTCTTACAGCCGCTTCTACATTGAGATAATTACCAAATCCTCCGGCGACAAAAACCTGATGTATCATGTCTTCAGTAAAGGATAAACTATCAAGAATAATCTTTATAGCAGCATAAATAGCGGCTTTTGAGCGCAAAATGTGCTTTATATCATGCTCTGTCAAAACTATATCTTCTTCCAGATCCGCTTCCTCTTTCCATACCAGCACAAATTCTTTGTTATCTTCTGTGCGCTCTCTTAATCTATCAGTATCTAACTCCGAATTATAACGTCCGGAACGATTAATTATGCCTTCTTTTTGCATTGTGGCCAGAAGATCAATTAAGCCAGTTCCACATATACCAATTGGGGAGGTATCTTCTATGGTGGTGATTAAAGGCTCATAATTTTCGGCAAAACGTATCTGTTCAATGGCTCCGGGCATAGCTCTTACACCGTGAGTTATGCCCCCACCCTCAAAGGCCGGTCCAGCTGAAGCTGAACAGGCGATAAGAAAATCACTATTGCCTACAACAACTTCCCCATTTGTTCCTATATCTATTAACATGGAAAGTTCATCCTGCTCAAATAGTCGGGAAGATAGAACTCCAGAAATAATATCTCCCCCTACAAAACTACCAATAGCGGAAAAGCTGTATATCGGAGCCCGGGAGTAAATTTCTAGATTGATTTCTGACGCTGTTAAAGGAGGAGCCTGAGAAAATGTGGGTGTAAAAGGAGAATGTCTAATATGATTGGGATCAATTCCATAAAATGTGTGCATCATTGTTGTGTTGCCAGCCGTAATCATATATCTAATCTGTTCAGAATCAATTCCCGCCTGCTCGGTAAGTTTATTTACAAGCTCGTTTATTGTATTTATAACAGCTTTATGGACTTTTTCAATACCTTTTTCATTTTTACTGGCAAAATTAATGCGGGCAATTACGTCATCACCATGCCGGGCCTGATGATTATATTCTCCTGCTCTGGCTACTTCTTTTCCCTCCTCGGGATCTAGAAGAGAAGCTACTACAGTAGTAGTTCCTATATCCACCGCCATTCCATAATAATTTTCTTCCTGTTCTTCTGCTAAAGAAACAATGTGTCGATGAGAAAACTGATCGGCTGTATCAACTGTAATTTCCCAGTCATTCTCCCGCAGTTTTGCAGCCAGACCGGCAAGGGTATCACGAGAAATAGTATAACTGGTATCCTGTTTTTGCTGTGATAATTCTCGCCGCAGACGTTCAAGATCACTGGTATTATCCTGCAAAGAAGGTGGGGTGAGCTCAATAAAATCTCTTTTGTAGAGAGGAGCGAGTTCAATATCTAGATCCCTGTCGAGTTTGTGTTCAATATATTCTTCCTTTTCCTCAGAGTCAAGCAGTATCTGCTGCCCCGAAATCAAGGAAGATCCGGGAATTTTAACTTCGACATCTCCCTCGATTTTCACCTGACAGGCTAAATAATAACCTTTTTCGCGCCGTTCCTTATCAAGTACTTTGCTGTCACTATAACTAAAATTATCGGATTCTTTAATTTTTACCTGGCAGTTTCCACATGTTCCCTCACCACCACACTCAGCTCGCAGTTTTATGCCGGCATCCTGCAGGACTTCAAACAAATTGTCCCCTGTAGAACATGTTAATCTTTTTTCCCCGGGAGAAATTTCTATTTGGCAGGCATCTCCCATTTTTACATCTCCTTTCTTCGTTACAAAAACTGAATAATAATAAAAGTTTACCGGTATACCCATACCTGAAAGCAGGTATGGGTATACCGGAGTTAATAAATTATAGTCATGTCTAATTTTCAAGCCTGCATCTTAACCTAATAATTGAAAAAGCTGCTTTAAATCATACTTTACTTACTGCTGCGGTAAGCGCTCAGATAATCATCATTATAAATATGCTTATTCAAGAGAATTTCAGCGGTAATGATAGCATCCATGAGCTCTTCATCCATGGGATTTACGATAGCTGTATCTACTCCATGGGCTATACACATAACCATATATGTGCGATTAATTAGTTCATTTTCTTTAGTATTGGAAGAAATATTACTTAGCCCCACGTTAAAGTGTGGAAGGGGATCAGAAAGATTCTGCATCTGCTGCATTGCTTCCAGCAAAAATCCTGGCTGAGTCTGAGTAGCGCTGACAGGCAGTACTATAGGATCGATAAACAGATTGTCAAAATCGAAATCCAGTTCTCGGGCTTTCATAACTATATTTCCAGCTAGAGCTACTCTTTTTTCAGCATCATTGGGTACACCATCTTTATCCATAGTTAACGCAATTAAACCAGCATCATATTCCATGGCCATATTCATATAAGTTTCCAGCTCTTCCAGATCTGCCTGACAGGAATTAATTATTGGTGGTTTTTCTACTCTTTCCAGGCCGGCTTCTATAACAGGCTGCCTGGGGCTGTCCAGACAGAGTGGAGCATCCACGACTTCTTTGATGGAATCAATCAACCACAACATGGCATCTTCCCTCTCATGTGAGGGAACAGAAGTTCCTACGTTCACATCAAGATAATCAGCACCACATTCCACCTGTTTTTTAGCCAGGTCCTGTATTACTGTTTTGTCCTTTTCCTGAATAGCCTCTTCCACATCGGTAAACTGTCCATTGATTCTTTCCCCTATGATATTCATTAATTATACCTCCCCATTTTGTGATAATCCTGCACTTTAATTTTATTGCTGCTCCGGAGTCATTTTATCTATATAACTCTGCATATATTCTATGGCGTCAGGATTAGCCATGGTCAAAATGTCAGCTCCGGCCTGGAGATAGGCCACAGCAGTTGAAGTTTCCCAGGCTATAGTTCTTTCTTCCTGGCTGCCCCAGCTGGGCTCTTCCTCAGCTGAAACTTTTACTTCTTTGGCTCGCTGTGATTCGGGACCTATATCGGCAATTATAGGCATGGCCATCATCTTATCGCCGCCCAGAGAAGCAGTTCTGGTCCTTTCCATAATACTATAAGCATATTCTATACCATAACCCAGCGGACCATTGGTGGTGAAAATAACTATTTTGTCAGTGGGAAAACCCATATCTGACAGCAGGATATTAACCTGTTTGCATATATTGATATCAATTGGCGACTCACCTATAATATTATGACCATCTGCTATGGCTGTAGCGGCAATGGTTTTGTAATTGTCTTCCGTCACTGAACCTATAAGACACTGCTCGCCGGCCAGAGCCTGACTAACTTCCGGGAACATTTCATTGTCCGGTTCTTCGTCTCCACTACCCCAGATAACCAGGGGCAGGTCTACAGCTTCATTAACAGCAGTCGCAATTTCCACACATTCTTCCGGGCTGGCGGGATCTTCTTCCGCAGCATGCTGGGTGAAACGTAGGGATATTAAATCCACACCCAATTCTTCTGCTTTTTTAGCCCAATCAACGGGATTATCAAGAACATCTTTTCCGATCGAGTTTTTATAAATATCACTCCATCTTTCAGGTGCTTTGTCAAAAACATCCATAGCAATTACCGGTGGATGAGGATTATCAGCTTCTTCATACATAAAGGGCAAACCATTATGTCCTCCAACATTTACAGCATTGTCGCCTGAACCTATAGTGACGGTGTTAATTTGGTGTGAAAAACTTTCTGTTACTCTTTCTAAAGCCACAATCTATCCCCCCTAAGAAGTAGGTTTAACTGAATCAATTTTTTCATTACAATTTTTTCGTGCTCTTTTTACAGCAGCCTCGGTAATATGCGCCGATCTATGAATAATATCAACTGAAGCCATACATGGATAATACTGATGGGCCAGTCCGGCTTTCTGGGAAGCTTTTTCACTGTCTACACCTTTTAATTCTTCAGCTACAAAGTGTGTGCCTCCACAGGGAGAGCTCCGGCTAACTGCAACTTCCCTTATCTCTCCCTTTTCACAGGCAAAATCAAGAGCCGGTCTGCCAAAATGGGAGGCAAACTCTTCGATCCTTTTACTCTGATATCCCCGGGCTGTCAGAGAACAAAACGGCTCGGGTAGAGCAAATTTAATTCCCATCTCTTCCAGCTCATCTTTTATCTGCTTCTGCAGGCCAGAAGGCAATCCTTTTTCGAAATCCACTGGTGCAATAAGTGCTTCAGCCTCGGCCCTTGCAGTCAATTCAGGAATAAGTTGACCACAGGAGCTGGTTTCTGCCAGTACAATTAATAAATCAGCCGCAGCCATATTATCAGGAAGAAATTTATCCGGATTATCAATTACAGGCAGTTTTATAGGAGCAATCTGCTTTAGATTTACCTGCCAGGATTCTGGAGAGTTTTCTTCCAGAAAGGAGGCCATGCGCTTTCCCCAGCCTCTATTGGTATCCTGAAAAACAATTGTTATTCTCATGGCAGCAGCTCATCCATTATATCTGATAAGGCCTGTTTTGCCTGACTATCTGCCGGCAAATTCAACATCGATTTTTGTTCCAGGTTAAAGTCCAGCAGTTTTTCATCATCCGGTATTGTTCCCACTAATTCTAGATCTGTTTCAGCGATTTCTTCCTGAAGTTTTGGATGCACCTCTTCTCGAGCCCGATTCAAAATTAAATGAGCAGAACCAATATTAATTTCCAGATCTTTGGCCAGTTCATATATTCTACCTGCCGATCGAATCCCGATAGGATTTTCATCGCTTATAATCAGAAGCAGATCAATATCGCGCGTGGTTCTACGGGATATATGCTCCATCCCGGCCTCGTTATCCATTACAGCAAAATCATAATTGGGCATTAATTCGTCCATATAAGAACGCAAAATATCATTGACAGAACAGTAACAGCCCGGTCCTTCTGTCCGGCCCATAACCATTAGATCAAAACCTTTATCTTCCACCAGAGCTGTGGAAATTTGAAACTCAATATGACGCCTTTTGTCCATGGAAGCCGGAATATTGTCCCTGTCCCGGGATTCAGCCAGTATATCTCCCAGAGTGGCAGGAACATCTACACCTAAATTTTCGCTAAGATTAGCATTGGGATCGGCATCTATTGCTAAAACCGGGGCCATATCTCTTGTGATTAACTCCGATATGACCAGACTGGCAATTGTAGTTTTACCGGTGCCGCCTTTGCCTGCTACAGCTATTGTATAGGGCATTTCTTTTCCTCCTAAAGCCTAATATTAATTTAGCTTTCACCGTTGGGACTGTAATCACTTAAGAAATTAGGAATTCCGCTGGCTTCACGGGGTCCAACCACAACATCCCAGCCGGATTCCACCTCTAAAGAGCCGCTCATAACTGCAATTTGACCGGGTATAATGACTTCTTTATGTGAAAGTTTATCTTCTAAACCCGAATCATTAAGAGCATCTGCAGCAATTTCAGCGGTTAAATTCTCAGAGGAGTATGCGGTAAGAACTGACTGACCTTCAGTATCAACTGTTATAATATAAGAAGGAACCCGACTTGTTTCCACTTCAGAAGCTACAGTAAAGTAAGTCAGAGCAAAGTTTGTAGTCATAAGTACAGGTGCGTCTTCCTCATGGTCCTCTCCAACCTCAAATACTTTGGCTTCAACTGTAGGTGGAACACGGGGATCCGTGTAAATATTCTGGCGCAGAACTGTGAGAGGAAGTGCCTGCCATTTATATGCTTCTTCCAGAAGAATAATTCCGGCATATTTACAGACATAAGTACAGGCTTCCATCAAACTTTCATGCGGATCTTCATTGCTGACGATGGCTATAGTGGGATAGCCCAGAGGTCGGAAGGTTTTTTCTAAAGCCTGTCTTCTAATCTGAGTTTGTTCCTGAACTCCTGATAGGGGATCACGAGCTCCGGGATCTAACAATAAATCTTCAGCACCGGCATCTTTAATATCAGGAGTGAGTTCAGCCAACTCTTCCAGGTTTTCCCCTTTAACTGCCAGAGGAACATCATAATCCACAGAAATTTCGGACATGTCTTCCCAGTTATCCTCAGTAGCAGCATAAATCAAAGGTCTTTCATCAGCCAGCTCTTCGTTTTCTGCCAGAGCAGTTTCAATAGCCTGAGGATCTTCACTCATTAAGACAGGTATACGATCTGTTTCAGCCAGCACAGTTTCCACACACTCGGCAAATTGCTGGGGGTCACCACTCTCTTCTTTTATACCGATCATTTCAAATTCTATTATCTCACCTATACGTTCGTAAGTCAGATCATTATAACGTTCCAGCTTCTCCTCTACTTTGCTTTCCGCATCAGTATCACAAATCACTCCACCGATTCCCGGCTGATTATGAAATGTTTCTTCATGTCGATACATAACAGTTTCTTTGCCCAGGGGCACCTCTCTATCTCCTCTGCTTAAGACAACCTCTTTTATAGGAGGTGCAGAAGCACTGGCCAGCTTATCTTTGGCTTCCTGAGAAACATCAGGACATTCATCCAGAGAAACCTGTTTGTTAGCAAGTTTCATAGCAAAAGCAAGGCAGGTAGGATGTCCACATTTGCTGCAGTTGGTCTGTGGTAATAGTTCATAAATATCCATAGCCGATAAATCCATTTTTAGCATCCCTCCATTACTAACCTGTTTTATTTAACTTATATTTATATATTATTTTGAGCAAATTTATTTAAAAATATAATCTGTCCGGTAAATCAGTTCAGCGGCCGGAATTCAAACCGGCCGCTGATATTTTTATAAATTACATCATAGGTTCCATTTCCAGAGCTGGATGTTCTACTTCCTGCAGAAATTCCACAACCTCTTCTTCCGAGGTAGCTATTTCTTCATCTGCTACCATATCTGTAAAGTTCTCAATTCCATATTCTTCTTCCATTTTTTCATTGAGAAGTTCTCCGACATCTTCTTTCAATGTTTTGGGCATCCAGACAATGCGGGGATGGCCACCATCTGCAGAAATGAATTTGTCACTTGTTATATAGAGCTTAGATATACCGACAAATCCTGGAGTCTGAACACCTCCACCTACCTGTCCGGCCATGGTAGAGAAGGTCATACCAGCAGGAGTCATACCATCGAATTCTCGAGGGACTATCATAACTCCATTGGCAGAAGGTACCAGAGTGGCAATACATTCAAAACAACCGCAGGAAGTCATGGGATCATCCATCATAGAGTAGGCACTGAAACTTTCTAAATTACCGCGAGAAGCTTCCTTGAGATATTCGTTGACACCTCTCCATTTACCATACTCTTCGTCAATACATTCACCTTTTTTCACCGGCTGATTGGGACCGGAAGGAATAATTTCATGATTGGCCTTGGCATCAAGCCAGGTGTAACCACCACAGAGACCAGAACGCTCGGGAGTGATTATACAGACATGGTCGGGAGCAAAGCTCTGACAGAGCACACAGGAGTAAAAGGTGTCAACCTCTTCATCCGTCATTTCCCTGATTCTATCGTCTCTTTCATGATAAGCTTCTCGGGCCAATTCACGCTTTTCCTTTACCTTTTCTTCTTCCGTGTAAAGCTCCACCTGAATTTTATCTGCTACAGCTCCATATTCCTGGTGTAAACGGGCATGGAGAACGTCACCTATATTTTCAATGGTGAAACCTTCTTCCACCGCCTCTTCGGAAATTCTAATCCAGTTAATATCTCGCTGTCCATTGTGCCACAATCCCGAAGCTTCGTTGCAATAGGTGTGAATCATTCTTTCCATAACAGGTTCAAAATCTTCCTGCATATCTCGACCATAAACATCAACCATTATACCCAGAGGCAGCTGAGAACCGGGCTCCACATCGTCAACATCGGGGCCCTCAAGCGTCACTTTACCATCTTCAACTGCATCGGAATCATCATACATTCGCAAATATTCGAAGGAAGGAGTGCGCTGTCCTCCGAATTCTACATGCATATCTTCTTTTCTAATAATCTGCCCCTCAAACGCAGGACCGTAAGAAACCGGGACAGGTACTTCTTCTATTTCAACTTTCAAACCGCGGACCTCTATAGCTTTTTGCACTATCTCATCATATATATCTTCCTCATCGGTCTGTTTGGGCATGGCTACAACATGCTCATAGGTGCAGACACCAGTGGGCAGTATTTCCGGGATGTCTGTGTCAGCAATAGTAGGGAACCCATAATTAATAGCACCGGCAGCCTGAGCATATTTCCTGTCATCAACTCCACCAAAGGCCAGTACAAAAGCATAGGTTCGGTTTTTGTTATAAATCAAGTTGCGGCGATAATCTCCAGGTTCGACACCACCGAATGCCATAGCTACTCGCGAAGCAAATCCTAAAGAAAACACAGTAGCCGTAGTGTCTTTACCAAAGGGAACCAGGCGGGTATCCCAGCCCATCTGTACACCTTCTTCGCGCAGCTGTTCGGCAAAACTAACTCCCTCGTCATTGGCCCCTGTCATAAAGACATATAGATTTTTCTCCTGCAGCTCTTTGGCAATATCGGCAGCAATTTTGCTATCCGGAGCTGCCCCTACAATATGGGCAAACCCGGGAGCGCTGCCGTCTACAAATTCCAGGCCTCTCTTACGGAACATGTTATCGTTGGCAGCTCCCAGCCAGAAGTCATCTCCTTCCGGCGGACAATTTTCCTCCATGTGATAGGGAATTGGTTCCTCTACATATTTAAGACCTTCGATTACTTCGTCCGCAAAAAGAGTGGCCATTCCGGCATCAAGAGTATTTCCTAAATAAGGAGTCCAGAGCTCATCCCGAGGTTCATTGGGCAGCAGATCTCTTACATCTCCCAGCACATCCTGCAAACCACCAAGTGTATCTATTTCATTTCCGGTCATAGCATAATACACCGGCAGATAAAAAGCAGTATTGGGAAATTCTACTTTGGTATCCGGGCCGTGTTCTTCCAGCGCCTGTTCCACCTTTTCTTCAGCTTCCTCAGCAATATCATGAGCACCTCTGATAGCAGCAGATGCAATTTTCTTTGACATTTACTTTACCTCCTTGCATTGACAGGCTAATTATATCCTGAATGTTATTTTTTTAGTCGATCATTTCTCTCCTCATTTCCATATCGTAAAGTACACGTTCTGCACCTTCACCAATACCAAGTTCTTCGCGTTTCTTATCTATATGATCGATAATCTTGCCGGCCATTTCAGAAGGATCTTCTGCAGTATCCCAGGTGGCCCCATAAATTTCCTCCAGTCCATCAAATAGATATTCAGAGAATACTTCACTGCCTACTGTAGGGAAATCACCGCCAAAGACAGTGTAGACACCAGAAGTGACAAAATAATGACCTATGGCAATAGCCTTTTCACTCATCCACTCAGGGGCAGCCCCGGCCACAGGCAATTCGCTTATGTCGTCACCAATATTTAGACGCTTATTTTCCTGACCTACTTTAACCATTTCGGAAACAGCATTTAATATCCGACTGTTATCCACACAGGCACCTGCGTGCAGAACGGGAGGAATACCCACTGCTTCGCAAACTTCTGCCAGACTATCACCTGCTTTTTCCAGAGCGGTCTCAGGCTGCATTAGGCCGGCTTTAGCACTGGCTATAGCAGCACATCCTGTCTGAACAACCAGAACATTATTGGCTATAAGCTCTTCTACCAGAGGTACATGCATTTTATCCAGAGGCATAGCTGCATTATTACAACCAACCACACCGGCAACTCCTCTGATCTTACCGTCTTTTATATTACTGTTCAGAGGCCAGTATGAAGAGCGAAAACTACCTCCCAGCATGTATTTAATATACTCGTGAGAAAAACCTGCCAATCCTTTTTCAGATTCTTCTGGAATAGTGACTCCCTCTCTATTGGAATAATTGTCAATTGCTTCCCGCAGAAGCTTTCGGGCTGACTCCAAAGGTTGAGATTCATCAAATTCTATGTGTTCTGCCATGGGCATGCGGGCTTTGTCAGTAGTTGTAACAATTTTGGTATGGTAATCAGGCAGCATTCTTTCCAG
>CAYOFJ010000014.1:0-18226 GCA_964403065.1 uncultured Halanaerobiaceae bacterium
ACCTCCTCGAAAAAGCGGAAGAAATCAGAAGGTTAATTCAACTCCAGTAGGCAAAACAGCTAGTAATTTAAAATTAAATATTAAGCCTGTTAAAAATGTAAATAAAAAAGAACATGTTGAAGAGATGATTAAAATTGCACCTGATTTTGTAGTAGTTGCAGCTTTTGGTCAAATTTTACAGAAAGAAGTTTTGCAAGTTCCAGATTTAGCTCCTGTTAATTTACACGCTTCTTTACTCCCAAAATATCGAGGAGCCAGTCCTATTCAACATGCGATAATGAATGGAGATAAAATTACAGGGGTCACAACTATAATCATGGATCAGGGTTTAGATACTGGCGATATCTTAAAACAATATGAAGTAAAGATACAGAATAAAGAAACTGCTGGAAGTTTACACGATAAATTGGCTGTTAAAGGTTCTCATTTGACTATTGATACCCTGCGTGAATTTTCTCGCGGAGAGATAGAGCCTAGACCTCAAAATGAAGACTTAGCCAGTTATACACCTAAGTTGAGTAAAAATGACGGTGAAATAAGTTTTAATAGGCAAGCAGCGAAATTAGTAAATAAAATAAGAGGTTTAAATCCCTGGCCTGGGGCCTACACATTTTTTCGGGGAAAGAGATTGAAATTGCTTCAGGCTAAATCTGTCTCTGGGAGAACTGAGAAATTGAAACCAGGAACGGTTGTATATGCAGACAAAAATAATGGTTTGCAGATTAAAACTGCCAGGGATAATTTAAAACTGGAGGAAGTTCAACCTGCTGACTCTAAGGTAATTAGTGGCCAGGATTTTATTAATGGTTATCAACCTGAAAGAGGAGAGTTGTTTGGGCGATAATTTTGTCTGCAGGAGGTTTTTAAATGGCTTTTTGGTTATTTTTTCTTATATTGATTTTATTTTTTCCTGTTTTGTTTGTGCCCTTTTTGTTTTTTATATTATTTCTTATATTTTTAATACCATTTAAATTCACACTGAATTCTTTAATGAGTATATTTTCTGTGCCTGGGGAGCTATACAGAATAGCTAAAAACCCTGAGTTGAGAAAAAACCATGCTTTAGAACATGCTACTATTAATGTTCTGGAAGAATTATTTCCCTACGAAGGTCTGGCGGGATATGCTGAAGAAGAGGGTTTTTATATAATTGGTGTGAAAGATATTTCCAGGGTGGAGAAAGCTGCTCGAGAAGGTTTGAAACGACTACAGAAAGGCGAAAAAAATCTGGTAATTCATGATAGATGTGGAACTACTATTACTGCAGCTAATTTAGCTTCAGCTGTAATTTTTATTGTATTACTTTTTACTACTGGTTATTTTACCATTTGGACTATGCTTTTTGCTATGCTTTTAGCTAATTTAACTGGACCATTCCTGGGTAAATTTTTGCAATTTCATGTTACTACCTCATCGGAAGTTGAAACTATGCAAATCAGAAGTGTTTATCTGGAAGAGACTAAATTTGACTTATTTCAACGGCGTGGGGGAAAAGTTTTTATAGAAACCCGGAATATTCCTTACATTGAAGCTGGCTGATTTGATTTTGGAGGTTCAATATTTTATGAAACAAATTTTGGGCAAAACTTTAACTGAACTCAAGCGAGAATTAGTAAATAATAATTTTTCTGATTTTCGAGCAGAACAAATATATAATTGGTTATACAAAAATTTAATTTCTCAGCCCAAAAAGATGACAAACATCCCAGAAGTTTTGCAAACCTTTTTGCAAAATAATTATATATTTACTATATTTAATTTAGAAGAGGTTAATGAAGCTCAGGATGGGACTTTAAAATTTCTCTGGAAAACTAAAGATAAAAATTATCTAGAGAGTGTTTTAATTCCACAGGATAATTCAGAAAATAAATATACAGCCTGTCTTTCTTCTCAAATTGGATGTAGTCTTGGTTGTAAATTTTGTGCTTCAGGGATTTCAGGAAAAACAAGAGATCTTAGTTGTGGTGAGATTGTCGAACAATTGTGGCAGATGGCTAATTATCTTGAAAGCCAAAATGGTCACATAAGAAATATTGTTTTTATGGGAATGGGCGAGCCCTTTTTAAACTATGAAGCTTTAAAAAAGTCTTTAAATATTTTTATAGAAGAAAAAGGTTTTAATATTGGCAGACGGAGAATTACTGTTTCTACTTCGGGTATAATCCCCGGAATATATTCATTTGCTGAGGATTTTACTCAGGTGGGTTTGGCAATTTCTTTACACTCTGCAGACAATAAAATTCGTTCTGAATTGGTTCCAATTAACCAAAAATATCCTCTGCAAGATTTAAAGGAAGCTTTAGATTACTATTTTGAGTTAACAGGACGGAGAATAACTCTGGAGTATATTGTTTTTGAGAACAAAAATGATGGCAAGCAAGATATGATTAAACTAAAAAATTTCTGTTCGGGTTTTCAAAGTCATATAAATTTAATTAAGGCAAATCCTGTACCCGAATTAGGGATAAATTCCACCTCGCATAAAAATGTGGTTGAATTTAAAAAATTATTAGAAAACTCGGGTCTCTCAGTTAGTATAAGAAAAAGCAGAGGAAAAAATAAAAATGCAGCCTGTGGCCAACTCAGAATTAATCAGGAGGGGAGATAATTAGTGAAAGCTGCCGGCAGAACTGATACAGGAAAAGTACGAAATAAAAACGAAGACGATTATATAATTCGGAAAACTCCTTATCCTATTCTGGCGGTAGCTGATGGGATGGGAGGACATAAAGCTGGCGATGTTGCTAGTTCTCTTGTAATTAATGTAGTTAATGACTATGATTTTCCAGAAAATAATTTGAATGAAGTTATTATGGAAAAACTAGTAACAAAAGCAAATGAGAAAGTTTTAAATAAAGGTAACAAAAAACCAAAATATCAAGGTATGGGTACAACTTTATCTGTGGGGGCTATTTTGCATAATACATTATATTATGGGCATGTAGGTGATAGCAGAATTTATTTACACAGAAATAAAAATTTAAGAAGAATTTCTCAGGATGATTCTTTAGTTGCTCAACTGAGAGAAGAGGGGAAAATCACTAAAAAAGAAGCTTTTCATCATCCAAGGAGTAATGTTTTAACTCAGGCTATAGGCCTGGAAAAAAGTCTTAATATTGAAGCTGAAAAAATTAAACTACAATCAAATGATTTATTACTTTTTTGTACGGATGGACTTACAGACATGATACCAGAGGAAACAATCGAAACCATTTTATCTGATTTTGAGAAAGAGATGGTAGAGGAAATTTGTGATTATTTACTGCAAAAAGCTCTGGCAGCAGGTGGAACTGATAATATAACATTAGTAGCTTGTTTTTTTTCTTGAGATAGAGGTGAGATAAAGTTGAAAGAAAAACTTGATAATAGATATCAGCTGAATAAGATATTGGGAGAAGGTGGGATGGCTGTTGTTTACCAGGCTACTGATTTATTACTAAATCGACCTGTTGCAGTTAAAATTTTGAAAAAGAAGTTTGCAAGTGACAGTGAATTTGTTGAAAGAATTAGAAGGGAAGCTAGAGCAGTTGCCAGACTTTCTCATCCAAATATCGTAAGTATCTATGATATGGGCCAGGATGGAGATACACATTATTTAATTATGGAGGAAGTTTCTGGAACCACTCTTAAAAATTTTATAAATCAAGAAGGACCATTAAATCCAGAGTTAACATTGGAAATAGCCTGTCAAATTAGTGCGGGCCTAATAAAAGCTCATGAAAACAATATTATTCATTGTGATATAAAACCTCATAATATATTGATTACAGAGGATCAAAAAATAAAAGTGACCGATTTTGGCATAGCAAGAGCAGTTAATACTTCTCAAACTTTAAATTTAACTGAATCAATTGAAGGTAGTGCTCATTATTTTTCACCTGAGCAGGCTCAGGGAGAAAGAATTGGTCCAGCCACTGATGTTTATTCTTTAGGAGTAGTAATTTATGAAATGTTGACAGGGGAGGTTCCTTACACAGGGGATACACCAATTTCGGTTGCTGTTCAGCATGTACAGTCTTCAATTCCAGATTTGCCAGAAAAGGATTCTATTCCTGCCGAAATTGGTTTTCTTGTAAAAAAAGCAATGGCTAAAAATCCTGAGGAAAGATTTTCTACTGCTGAGGAGTTTAAAAATTCTATAAAGAAAACAATAGATCAATTAGATAAAACAGAAAAAGAATCTCAAATTGATAATAGTGAAGCTGAAAAAAAATCCAGGGCAAAAATAGATGATGAAAAAGCAAAAAATCAAAACTTCTTATCTAAAGTTAAAAATAAATTAACAAATAAAATAGATAAAATTACTCTATCATCTCCCATGAAATATTTGATCACAATTTTGTTGATAATAGTATTAGTTTTGAGCGTTGCTTTTCTTGCATATAATAGGTTCATGAATGTGCCGATCGTGGAAGTTCCTGAGATTGTAAGTTTATCTCTAGAAGAAGGCCAGAATAAATTGGCTGAAGTTGGTCTTGATTATAATATTGCTGATGAAAAACATCACCCGGAGATTCCTGATGGCTATATTGTTCAACAGCAGCCTGAAGCAGAAACAGATATTAGGCAAACAAGGACTGTGGAAATTTTTGTTAGTGCTGGTCCTGAAAAAAGAACTGTTCCGGATTTAACTGGGTTAGAGGAGAGAGATGCCAGAATAGAATTAGAAAACTCAGGCTATAAAATTGGAGAGATTCTTTACGAATTTTCTGATCTTTATGCACAAGATGAAGTTATAACAACAGATCCTTCTGCTGGAGAAAGTCATCCTCTAAATAAAAAGGTTGATTTAATTATTAGCATGGGACCTTCACCTGCTCAGGTGGAGGTGCCGGGTATGATTGGTATGGAGTGGAGAGAAGCTCAAAATTTTTTACAGGCTAACAATCTCAGATTAGGAGGAGTAAGAGAGGAAGAAAGCAGTCGTTTTCCTGAAGGGTTAATTATGGAACAGTCTTTAGCACCTGGAAGATTTGTTTCGGCAGGACGAAGTATCGACGTTACTATAAGTGCTGGTTTAGAAGAAGAAGTTAATAGAGAAAATATAATTGCAAGAAAAATCGGTTTTACATCAGCGGGTGATGAAAAAGCTGAATACAGAATTATTGTTGAAGATGAAGTTGGGCGAGATGTAGTTTGGCAGCATTTTTTACCACCAGATCAGGAAATTGAAATAGAAGTTTATAGCAGAGGTGAAACTCGTTATCAAATTATGCGAGAAGAAGAGGTTATATATGACAAAAGTTTCGATTAAAAAAGGGGTGGTCTAGGATAGAATAATGAAAGGTTTAGTAACGGAAACTATAGGAGGTTTTTTTTATGTTGCTGATGACAATAGAAATATACATCAATGTCGAATAAGAGGGAAAGTTCAGGAAACAATTTATCCGGGTGATAAAGTTAAAATTAGAGACAAAATGATTGAAAAATTAATTTCTCGAGATAACCTGCTGCCCAGACCAAAAGTGGCAAATGTTTCAGCTGTGAATATTATGTTTTCTACAGAACAGCCTGAAATAAATTTTGAAATGGTTGACAGATTCTTACTGTTAATAGAAAGAGAGGGATTTAATCCTGTTATTTTCATAAATAAACTTGATTTAAAACCAGATTTTGCTGAGAATAACCAGGAAAAACTTGTTGCCTATAAAAATGCGGGATATTCCCTTTATATATTTAGTGTGAAAGAGAAAATGAATTTAAAAAAGGTAGAAAAATCTTTTCAACGAGGTATAAATGTAATGGCCGGTCCTTCAGGGGTGGGCAAAACTGCCCTGATTAATGCACTTGTACCTGACGCAGATCTTGAACTCGGGAATATTAGTAAGAAGTTAGGTAGGGGCACACATACAACCAGACAGGTTAAATTACTACCACTTCAAAAAGGTGGGTGGGTAGCCGACACTCCTGGATTTACTTCTCTTTCCTTAGAAGATTTATATCCAGAAGAGGTGAAATATTGTTTTCCTGAATTTGCTGAATATCGAGATTTTTGTCACTTTAATTCCTGCTCTCATACTCATGAGCCAGATTGTGCAGTAAAAGATGCTGTAAATTCGGGAGAAATTGCGGAGTTTCGTTATGATTCTTACTGCAACCTTTATGAAATAGTTCAGGAAAAAGGGGGGCCAGATTATGACTAAGTTAGCACCTTCTCTACTGGCGGCCGATTTTTCTAATTTAAATGAACAACTTTCTCAAATATCTAAGGCAGATATGCTTCACCTTGATGTTATGGATGGAAATTTTGTTCCTAATATTTCATTTGGTTCGGAAATAATTAAAGATCTCAGGAATGTTAGTGAATTGATTTTTGACACACATCTAATGATTTCTGAACCGGGAAGATATATTAAAGCATTTGCTGATGCAGGCAGTGATATTATTACTTTTCACGAGGAAGCAACAAATCATAGCCATAGAGTAATGCAAAAAATTAAAAAAACTGGTTGTAAAGCAGGGATTTCTTTAAATCCGAATACACCATTGCATAATATTGAATATTTAGTTCCTCAACTCGATTTGATTTTAATCATGAGTGTAAACCCTGGATTTGGAGGACAGGAATTTATTTCTATAATTAAAGAGAAAATTTCTCAAACAAGAGATTTGATTGAAAAAAATAATAGTTCTGCTCAGATTGCAGTTGATGGCGGAATTAAACTTGATAATGTTGAAAGTATCATTGAAGCTGGTGCAGATATAATTGTAGCTGGTTCAGCTATATTTGGTAGTGATAGACCGGAAATTGCAGTGAAAAAATTTAAAGAAAGAATGAGAGTTTGAAATTTACAGGGAATTTGTTTTCTTTACAGATAATTATTAATATGATAAACTTAATAAGGAGTCATATAACTATATATTTTAGCTGACGGGGAGTGGTGAAATTCCATACCGGTGGTTAAAGTCCACGAGCCCTACAGGGCAGATTTGGTGAAATTCCAAAACCGACAGTGATAGTCTGGATGAAAGTTAGCGAAGGCTTTAAACCTTCCTTCCCGGGGAGGTTTTTGCTTTTTGTGAGAAAGGAGTATTCATATATGGTTAAATTTTCGTCGAATAAAACTGATGAATTTTATATGGATAAAGCTTTACAATTAGCAGAAAAAGGAGAGGGTTTTACCAGCCCTAATCCTCTCGTGGGAGCTGTAATTGTTAAAAACAATGAAATAATTGGAAAAGGATATCATCCTGAAAGTGGTGATAGACACGCTGAAATATTTGCTCTGGAAGATGCTGGAAAAGAAGCTGAAAATGCTACACTTTATGTTAATCTTGAACCCTGTAATCACTTTGGAAAGACACCTCCGTGTACCAAAGAGATATTAAAATCTGGAATTAAAAAAGTTGTTATAGCTAATTTGGATCCTAATCCTAAAGTTAATTGTCAGGGTTGCGATAAATTGAGGAATCATGATATTGAGGTTATTACGGGGGTTTTAGCTGAAAAGGGCCGTAAGTTGAATGAAGCATTTTTTAAATATATGAAAGAAAATAGACCCTTTATTGTACAGAAAACTGCTCAGACAGTAGATGGTTATCTAGCGACTTCGACAGGAAATTCACAATGGATAACTGGAGAGAAATCTCGAGCTTATGGTCATAAATTAAGACATAAACTCGATGCGGTTCTTGTTGGAGGGAATACACTTAGTAAAGATGATCCCCGTTTGTCAGTAAGAAATTACAAGGGGGAGAAGAGTCAACCTATGAGAGTTATCCTTACAGGGGATGCAAATATTTCTTCAGATGCTAATATCTTTAATTCTCCTGGGGGGAAAGTATTAATATTTTCCGCAGAAGATGCTGCTCTTGAACTTAAAAATAATTTAAATAATGTAGATGAGACAGAAATTATAGCTGTAAATAAAAACTCAGATGGTATTCTCGATCTTAATCAGGTGATTGAAATATTATATGATAAAAAAATTTTGAGTGTTTTAGTTGAAGGAGGAGGGAAAATTAATCACTCTTTTCTTAAAGCTAAGTTGACAGACAAATTTTATTTTTTTATAGCCTCTAAAATTTTGGGAGGAGATGATGGGGTAGCTGCTTTTAGCGGAAATGCTCCAGATAAGATATCAAAGACATTTAGATTTAAAGTTGAAAATATAGAAAAATTGGAAAAAGATATTTTAATTTCCGCATACCCCAGTTATTAAATTAAATGTGCTGGTGAGGTGAAAAACTTGTTCACAGGTATAATAAGAGAATTGGGTAGAACCGATAAGATTTATAAAAGTGGTTCTACTTATCAAATAAGAATAAAAGCAGAAAAAGTCCTACAAAATATAAACAAGGGTGATAGTATAGCAGTTAACGGTGTATGTTTAACTGTAGTTTCTTTCAATGAAAAAAGCTTCACTGCTGATGTTATGCCGGAAACATTAAATCGCACAAATTTGAACGAAATAAAAAAGGGGGAAATGGTTAATTTAGAACCTTCTTTAGGCTCAGAAGATCTTTTTGACGGTCATATAGTTACAGGGCATATCGATGGAATAGGAGAATTAACTGATGTTATTAAAGACAAAAATGCTCGATTGGTGGATATAAAATATCCATCAGAATTAAACGAATATCTTGTTGAAAAAGGATCTATTGCTGTTAATGGGATAAGTCTTACTCTGGTAAAAGTTAATAAAACAAAATTTAGAGTTTCACTTATTCCCGAGAGCTGGAAAGCAACAAATTTTCACAAATTAAATATAGGAGATAAATTAAATCTAGAAACTGATATTCTGGGTAAATATGTAGTTAAAACAGTTAAAAGATATTTATCCAAAGGTGAAGACCAAAAGTTTGAAAACAGAAAGGGTTTAAGCAAAGAAATTTTACAAAGAAATAATTTCATGTAAAAATTTATATTGGAAAGTAAAGGAGGAAGATGATGGACTCCATAGAACAAGCTATTGAAGACATTCGACAGGGAAAAATGGTCATTGTGGTGGATGATGAAGATAGAGAAAATGAAGGTGATTTGGTGATGGCAGCTGAGAACGTCACCACTGAAAAGGTTAATTTCATGATTAAAAAAGCTCGTGGTCTGGTATGTGTGCCTATGACTGAAGAAAGGTTGAATGAGCTTGATATACCACTTATGACTGATAACAATGAAGATCCTCATGAAACCGGGTTTACAGTGTCTGTAGACCATGTTTCTACTAGTACAGGTATCTCTGCTGAAGAAAGAGCAAAGACTATAAAAGAGTTAGTCAATCCTAAAAGCAATCCGAAGGATTTTAATAAGCCAGGACATATTTTTCCTTTAAGAGGTCGTAAAGGGGGGGTTTTGAGAAGAGCTGGACATACAGAGGCTTCTATAGATTTAGCTAGACTAGCAGGACTAAAACCGGCCGGTGTAATTTGTGAAATAATAAAAGATGACGGGACAATGGCACGATTGCCTGATTTAAGAAAATTTGCTAAAGAATATGATTTAACTCTTATCAGTATAGCAGATTTAATTAAGTATCGAAAAACCCGTGAAAAACTTATTGAATTGGAGGCAGAAGCAGAATTACCCACTGATTATGGAGATTTTAAGATAAGAGTTTATTCTACTATTGTTGATGATTTAGAACATGTTGCTTTATTTAAAGGTAATATAAAAGGCAAAAAAAATGTGCTGACCCGGGTGCATTCCGAGTGTTTGACAGGCGATGTTCTGGGGTCTCATCGCTGTGACTGTGGAGATCAATTGGATAAAGCTTTGAAAATGATTTCTGATGAAGGAGAAGGTGTGCTGCTTTACATGCGACAAGAAGGAAGAGGAATTGGATTAGCTAATAAGATAAAAGCTTATCATTTACAGGATGAAGGACTGGATACAGTTGAAGCTAATATTGCTCTTGGTTTTCCTCCGGATTTGCGGGATTATGGGATTGGTGCCCAAATACTCCTGGACCTGGGATTGAGTTCTATAAGATTAATTACAAATAACCCTAAAAAGTTAGTTGGGTTGGAGGGTTATGGTCTCGAGGTAAAAGAAAGGATACCTATTGAAATAGACCCTAACCGCGAAAATGCTTGCTATCTTCAGGTAAAAAAAGAGAAAATGGGGCATTATCTTTCTAATTTTGAAAGTGAGGACACTCAAGAAAAAAGCAGTTAAAAAGTTAATTACAGGAGGGTATTAGGAAATGGCAAACGTAATAGAAGGAGATTTAAAAGGGGATAATTTAAAAGTTGGTATTGTAATTTCTAGATTTAATGATTTTATAACTTCTAATTTGTTGGAAGGGGCTAAAGATGCCCTTTTAAGACATGGAGTTTCTGAAGAGGATATTGAAATTGCCTGGGTTCCTGGGTCTTTTGAGATACCTATGATTACTCAAAAAATGGTTGAGTCGAGTAAATATGATGGAATTATTTGTTTGGGAGCGGTTATTAGGGGTGATACGCCCCACTTTGAATACGTATCTTCAGAAGTTTCTAAAGGCATAGCTAGAATAGGTATGGATGCTGAAATACCAGTAACATTTGGTATTCTTACTACGGATACTATAGAACAGGCTGTCGAGAGAGCTGGCACAAAGGCTGGAAATAAAGGATTTGAAGCTGCTGTTAGTATGATAGAGATGGCCAATTTAATGAACAAATTTTAATATAAAAATGTCTATAAATGAGATGAGTAATTTTGCACACCAAAAAGCTGTTATTTTTTTAAACGGTGAAATCAGGAACAAAAAATATTATAATAAATTGATCCAGGATAAATCGATTGATTTACTTATAGCTGCTGATGGGGGAGCTAAAATTTTTTTGGAACTTGGAACTTATCCTGATTTTGTCATTGGAGACCTTGATTCATTGGGAAAACAGGAAGTTGAAAAATTGAAAACGGAAGAAAGTGAGATGATTTCATATCCCCAGGATAAAGATGAAACTGATGCCGAATTATGTTTGCAATTCTGTCATGATCATAGCATAAAAAAAGCTATTTTAACCTGTTCTTTAGGGGGAAGAATAGATCAACAACTAGCAAATATATTTTTACTTGAATATGGAATTAATCTTGGTATGGATTGTAAAATAGTTGAACCAAATTTGGAAATTGGTCTTATTGAATCTAAAAAAATCTTTTCTAATAAAATAGGCTGGTTTTTGTCATTATTGCCTTTAAATTATGAAATAGAAGAGGTTTCAATAAAAGGTTGTAAATATGAGGTTAGTAATTTAAATATGAAAAGATTTTTGACAAGGGGTATTAGCAATAAAATTAGTGCTTCTGAAGCTGAAATTAGTGTTGGAGAGGGGAAGCTAATTTATATATTAAGAAAAGGGGAGTGAGTTTTATGAGTGATAAAGAAATTTATAAAAAAGCTCTTGAACTTCATGCTCAAAATCAAGGGAAAATCTCTGTTAATAGTAAAATAAAAATAAAGAATTCTAAAGATCTCAGTCTGGCTTATTCACCTGGAGTAGCGGAACCCTGTCGAAAAATTTCAGAGGACAAAGAAAACAGCTTTAAATATACTTCACGAGGTAATATGATTGCAGTAGTATCTTCAGGCACAGCTGTATTAGGATTGGGGGACATTGGTCCTGAAGCTGCAATGCCGGTAATGGAAGGTAAAGCAATATTATTTAAACAGTTCGCAGGCCTGGATGCATTCCCAATTTGTCTTGATACCAAAGACCCTGATAAAATAGTGGAAACTGTTAAATTTTTAACTCCTAATTTTGCGGGGGTTAATCTGGAAGATATAGCTGCTCCAGAATGCTTTTATATAGAAGAAAGACTAAAAAAAGAAACAGATCTGGCAATATTTCACGATGATCAGCACGGTACAGCTATAGTAATTTTGGCTGGTCTTTTTAATGCCCTTGAGCTTACTGAAGAGAAGCTTACAAACAGTAAAATTGTTATTAATGGAGCTGGAGCTTCTGCTACTGCAACAGTTAAATTATTGAGACAGGCAGGAGTTAAAAGTGAAAATTTAATTGTCTGTGATAGCACGGGTATAATTTGTGCTGGGCGCAAAGAGGGCATGAATGAAGCTAAAAAAGAATTGGCTTCTATGACCAACCCTGATAATATTTCCGGTCAGTTGGATAAAGCCGTTAGAAATGCAGATATATTTATAGGTTTATCTGTGGGGGGAGTGATGAATGAAAATATGGTTCAAAATATGTCAGAAGATCCGATAATTTTTGCTCTGGCAAACCCTGAGCCAGAAATAAAACCTGATACTGCTAAAAAAGCCGGGGCAGAAATTATTGCAACAGGCAGATCAGATCACCCCAATCAGATCAATAATGTATTAGCCTTTCCCGGGGTTTTAAGAGGGGCACTTTCAGTTAGATCTGCAGATATAAATAATGAGATGAAATTAGCTGCAGCTAGAGCTATAGCTAATTTGGTGGACGATCTTAACACTGATAATATTATTCCACATCCTTTCCAAAAAGGAATAGCAGGAGAAGTAGCACTATCAGTGGCTGAAGCAGCTATGGAAACAGGGGTAGCCAGGATAAATAAAGATCAGAATACTTTAAGAAAAGAATTTGACAAAACCACTTTTTAATTATTTCAAACAAAAATAAATATGTTAAAAGCTGAATAAAGGCCGGGGAAATATTTTTGTCTCCCCGGCTCAATCAATGTTTTAATTCAGTTTTTAGTGAGCTTTTATAACTTTATTGGATTTAATGCATTGAGTACAAACTTTTATTCTTTGCTTCTTACCATCAATCAACGCATTAACTTTCTTTAAATTTGGCCGCTGAGCTCTACCGGATTTTCCAGTAATATTTTTTCCTACACCACCTTCTTTTTTTGCTTTACCCCTACGAGTTATTGAATTAGCATTATTACTACCTTTTCCACAAATTTCACAGACTCTTGACATTAATTACACCTCCTATCACAAATTTTATAATAAAAATATTATAATCGACCTATTTTCTGATTCTGTATAATTTTATCATATTTAACAGTCATATGGCAAGATATAGACAAAATTATTGTTATATTTGCATGTTCAGTTTAATTATTATAGAATAATATTGAATATATGTTGATATTCGAGTTTATAAGTGACATAAAGAGGTGAAAATATGAGTAAAATGTGGGACACAGAATATGGTAAAGTTATAATAGATAAAGAAGTAATTGCTAAAGTAGCGGGACTTGCAGCTATGGAATGCTATGGATTGGTTGGGATGGCTTCTCAAAATGTTCAGGATGGCCTTGCAGATATTTTAGGTTGGGAAAATATGACTAAAGGAGTAAAAGTTGATATAGATGATGATACTGTGAGTTTGGAGTTAAATATCATAGTAGAATTTGGCACTAATATTGCTCAAGTTGCTAATAATGCTATGAAAAGAGTTAGTTATATTATTCAGGATAAACTAGGCATAGAAGTTTTAAAAGTTGATATAAATGTTCAGGGAGTGAGAGTTGAAAATGAGGAATGGTAATGAATCAGAAATTAAAAAACTTGAAGGAGAAAAATTAAAGAAGGTATTTAAGTTTGCTGCTAATATTTTGGAAAAAAAGAAATCAATAATAGATTCTTTAAACGTTTTCCCAGTACCAGATGGAGACACCGGTACAAATATGCATCTCACCATGCAAAAAGCCTTAGAAGAAATAGAACAGCAAGAAGGTAATCACGCAGGTGATATTTGTCAATCGCTTTCTAAAGGTGCTTTAATGGGCGCTAGAGGAAATTCAGGAGTCATACTATCTCAGCTACTCAGGGGGTTTGCTCAGGCTAATAGAAACAATAAAGTCATTAAAGCTGAATCATTCGTAGAAGGATTAGAAGAAGCTTCAAGAGTAGCTTATAAAGGTGTTTTAAAGCCCGTGGAGGGAACCATATTGACTGTTTCTAGAAGGGCTGCTGAAGGCGCCAGAGAAGCTTATGAAGATACTAATAATATAGTAGAAATTTTAAGAGAAGCTTACAGTGTAGCAATTAAAGCTTTAAATAAAACTCCTGAGCAGCTTCCCGTTTTGAAAGAGGCTGATGTAGTGGATGCAGGAGGACAGGGATATGTATTTATTCTAGAAGGCATGTTAAATGCTTTAGAGGGAGAAAAACTAAAACCTGTAGGAGATACGGCTGAAAAATTAGAAGAATATAAAGAGAAAAGAGAAGCAAAAGAAATTGAATATAAATATTGCACTCAATTACTAATTAATCTTGGACAGAATAATGGCCAAGGGGAAATAGAGAAAATACGTTCTGAACTAAGTAATTATGGTAACTCTTTGATGGTGGTTGGTTCAGATAATATAATAAAAGTTCATATACACACTAATCATCCGGGTGTTATTCTTGAATATTCTTTAAAATTAGGACCTTTAGAAAATATTTCTATTGATAACATGGAATTTCAGCAGGAATCCCATCAGGATTTTATGAAAGCCGAGAGTAATGAACAAATTACTGCTTCTGGTATGTCTCTGGATATAAATAATAAATCAAATAACTTGGAAAATACAGAAGAAAATAAAGATGATGAAATTAAAAAGAGAGGGCTAATTGCTATAGCTGCTGGTGAAGGGGTAAAAGATATTTTCAAACAACTAGGGGTGGATAGAGTTATTCATGGAGGTCAATCTATGAATCCCAGTACAAATGATATTCTTTCTGCACTAAAAGATGTAAATGCTAAAGAATTAATAGTTTTTCCAAATAATAAAAATATTATTTCAGCAGCCAGACAGGCAGCAGAATTGTGTGAAGATAAAAAAATAGAAGTAATTTCTACAGAATCTTTTACTGAAGCTATTGCTTCTTTAATGCTTTATAATGAGGAGAATAATCTTAAAGAGTTGACTGATGCCATGGAAGATGAGATAGAAAAAGTGAAAACAATTGAGATCACCAGGGCAGTAAAAGATTCAAATGTTAAAGACCTTTCTATAGAAGAAGGTGAGGTAATTGGACTTGTTAATGGTGATATAATTAAAAAAGGAAAAGATTATGAAAATGTGGTTTTAGAGATTATAGATGAAATATTTGATGATGAAAACTTAATAACTATATATTATGGTGAGGAAGTAAACAAAAAAGATGCTGAGAATTTACGTGATAAAATTTTGAATGGATTAGATAATTCTAATAGAGAACTTGAAGTTTATCCTGGTGAACAACCATTATATCCTTATGTTATATCGCTTGAATAAATGCAATTTAAAATATAGATTATTTCGTTATAATTTTGGACAGGCGGTGAATAATAATGAAAACAGCAATATTAACAGATAGTACATCTGATTTACCCAGTGATATTATAAATAGTTTTGATTATTTGTATACTATACCTTTAAATATTCATTTTAAAGAGGAAAATTTTAGGGATGGAGAGGAAATTAGTTCTGAAAGATTTTTTGCTCGAATTAACAAGACCGGAGAAATACCATCTACTTCTCAACCTTCAGTTGGCGAATTTCTGAAAACCTACGAACATCTAGGAGAAGAATATGATCAAATTTTGTCTATCCATTTATCGGCTGAATTAAGTGGAACAATTAGCTCAGCTCATACTGCTGCCCAACAAATTGAAAAAGTTGACATAGAAATTTTTGATTCTGGTTCCGCTTCTTTGGGATTGGGTTTTATGGTTATGCTGGCAGCAGAATTACTGGAAAAGGGACAATCATTTCAGGAAGTTATCAAAATTTTATCTAAAGCCAAAAATAAAACTCATGTATACTTTACAGTTGATGATTTAACCTATTTAAAAGAAGGGGGAAGAATTGGTAAAGCTCGAGCATTTTTAGGTTCAATACTAAATTTTCATCCTCTCTTAACTCTACCTGCTTACAAAGGAGAAGTTGTTCCCCGGGGAAAAGCTCGAGGCAAAAAAAGATTTGAGCAAAAGTTAATGAATGAAATCAGAAATGATTTAGCTGATGATAAGTTTGCCTGGTTAGGTGTTCTGCATGGTTCGAATCCTGATAATGCTAGAGACATTCAGCAAACAACTGAGAATATTCTTGAAGAATTAAATATAGAATCTAGAATATACTCTAATATTATCAGTCCTGTTTTGGGCTGCCATACTGGTCCTTCTGTGTATGGTTTAGCTTTAATGAATGGAGAATTTCTAAATATATGAGTCAAAGTCCTTCTAAAATAAATATTGACGCAATTAAAGGTGTGGGTTCAGCACGTTCGGAAAAAATAAACAAATTAAATATTCGTACGATTGCAGATCTAATTTATTATTTTCCTGATAGATATGAAAATAGAAAAAAGTTCTGCTGTATTACGGATGCTGACCTTGATAAAAATGTATTGCTTAGAGTCGAAGTTGTAAAAAAACAAATTAAATAAAGTAAATTCTGGTTTGAACTTATTAAGAATAAAATTTTCTGATGAGTCGGGTAATATAAGTTGTGTATGGTTTAATCAGGATTATCTTTTCAATCGTTTTAAACCCGGGGAAAAATTTATGATCTTTGGTAGGATTGACCTAGAGACCTGGAGGAAATATGGCAGAAAAGAAATTAAGAATCCTATTTTTGAGTCGGCTGATAAAGAAGAATTAATACATACGGACAGAATTGTTCCCATTTACTCTTCAACTGAAAATTTATCTCTAAAAGTTTTGCGCAAAATTGTTTATAAAGCTATGAATTGTTACCAGGCTCAATTCAAAGAGTAGATGCCAGAAAAAATTGTTAAAAAGTATAATCTTAATTAATTAAATTTTGCCCTTAAAGGAATCATTTTCCTACCGACCGGCAAAAATTTCGATTGGCAAAATTACGACTGGCTTTTGGAGAACTTTTTGTTTTGCAACTCAAATTATTAAAGGAAAAATCTGCGTACAATAAAAGTGCTGATAAAGTACAAGAACCTGACCCTGAACTTTTTTCACTTTTGACTGATCAGTTAGATTTTGAACTAACCTCAGCACAAAAGAAGGCCTGGAATGAAATTGCGGGAGATTTAGAAAATAAATCTCCCATGCATAGATTATTACAGGGAGATGTAGGTTCTGGCAAAACAATAGTGGCTTTATTAGCACTTTTGACAGCAGCAGCAAACGATAATTTGGGAATTTTTCACCCACAGAAATTCTGGCTGAACAACATTTTTTCTTTTCAAGAATTATTACAGAGTATACCTGTAAATATAAATCTTTTAACTGGAAGTAAAAGTTATGTCCGTAGAAAAGAAATTTTACAAGATTTGCATAAAGGTTTTACGGATATCTTAATAGGCACACATACTTTGCTAAAAAATGATAATTATCCCAACCTGGGATTGGTTGTCATAGATGAGCAGCATAAATTTGGGGTACAACAGAGAAAACTGAACAAGGAAAAGGTCGAATCCAGATTTATTGGTTATGATCGCTACTCCTATTCCCCGTTCTCTTGCGCTTACGGTTTATGGGGATAAGGACATATCTAGGATTGACAAGTTTCCTTCAAAACGTCCGCTGAACAGGCTTATATAGTTTGTCCTCTTATAGAATCATCAGAGAAATATCCAGAATTGAGTTCTGTAAAAGGAAAAATTGAATTATTTTCTTCTAAATATTTTTCGCAGCAAAATATAAGTGCACTACATAGTGAACTTAATACAGAAAAAAACAAGAAACCATGAAAAAATTTCGGCAAGGAAAGATAAAAATTCTTATTAGCACGACGATAATTGAAGTAGGAGTGGACGTGCCAGAGGCGACTATTATAGTTATAGAGAATGCTGATCAATTTGGACTAGCTCAACTTCACCAGTTGAGAGGAAGAATTGGTAGAGGCAACAAGAAATCTTATTGTGTCCTTATAGCAAATCCTAAAACAGAAAAAGCGTACCAAAGGTTAAATGCTTTGGTGTCAAGTGATGATGGTTTTGAAATAGCAGAAAGAGATCTTGAAATTAGAGGTCCTGGAAAAATATTTGGAGCTAAACAGCATGGCTTAACTGAATTTAAAGTTGCAGATTTGTCTCGTCACAAAAAATTACTGGATATTGCCAGGAAAGAAGCAAAAAAATTTACTATTAGATACAGAATGGCATAAAGAATACCCTTTTCTTGCAAATAAAATTTCGGAACTGGAAGTGGTTTTGTAATTTAGGAAGGCAGGGATATGGATGCGAATAATTTCAGGGAAAGCTCGAGGTACGCGTTTGAAAACTGGTGATTCAGACAAAGTAAGACCTACTAAGGATGTAGTTAAAGAAGCGGTTTTTAATATGATTATGGATTTCCCCCAAAATGCCAGGTGTTTGGATTTATATGCTGGTTTTGG